>NZ_JBFRCU010000079.1:0-36246 GCF_052113205.1 Inquilinus sp. YAF38
GCACGGCCACGGCGGGCGCCAGGCCGCGGTCGATCGCCACGCTGGCCCAGGCGCCGTCGGCGCCCTGGCGCTCCAGCGACAGGGTGAGTTCGGCGGAGGAGCTGGCGGCGGCGACCATCAGGCTGCCCGCGGCGGCCGCCGGCATGGCCAGGCGATGYACCGTCGCCCCCGTCCGCTCGACTGTCCCGGAGGGCTGCGCCGCGGCCATGGCGCCGTCCTCGGCCGGCAGCGACAGCCGCAGCTCTGTGGTCGGCCCGGAACCATCCCCGGAATCCTCTGAGTCGCTCGATTCATCGGAGCCGTCGGACGACTCGTCGTCACCTGAGCTTGCCGACGCTTCCACTCGGGCGAGATCCACGCTGTAGCGGCCGGCCGGCAGGTATTGCGACACGGCGATGTTCCAGTCGCCGTCGCGGTCGTCGAAGCGGTCCAGCACCTGGCCCTGGGCGTCGCGCAGCACGGCCTTGACGTCGAGGCCGCCGAAGCTGGTCAGGCTGACCACCCGGTCGGTCGCGATGCTGAACGGCACGGTCGAGGGCAGCGGGACGTCGCGCACCGCGTCGGGCTGCAGCTCGTCCGTGTGCAGCGTCACGGTGTAGTCCAGCCGGTCGTTGCGGCCCAGGCTGGTCGCCTCGACCCGGTAGCGCCCGGCCGGCAGCTCGCCATCGAAGGCGGCGCTGCTGCTGAACCGGGCCACGGTCTCCGGCGTGTCCAGCCGGCGCAGCTCGGCGATCATGCCGTCGCTCAGGCTCAGGCTGGCTTTGGCCGGGCCGGCCAGAGTGAAGTCCCACTGGTCCGGCGTGCGCGGATCGCTGCGGCCGGCCGGTTCGCGCCACTGGAAGGCCTGGTCGGCGTCGAAGGGCAGCGGGTGCGGGCCGTGGCCCTCCAGCGCGACCTCGGGCTCGAGCTTGGTCAGGTGCGCGACCACGCGGGTGTCGACCGCCTCGGGCAGGATCATCAGGCGGTAGCGGCCGGCGGCCAGCTCCTGCTCCAGCCCCGCCAGGTCGCCGGCGGCCAACAGGGGCCAGCCTTCGGCATCCTCCAGCCGGGCGGTGAAGCTGCGGTCCAGCCCCAGGATCTCCAGCCGGTACGAGCCGTCGGCGGGAATCTCGATCGGGAACAGGATGCCGCTGCCGGCCGGCAGGGCGGCGTGCACGGTGCCGGCGGGCACCAGCGCGGCACCGGGCAGCATCGGGGTGGGGCGGGCGGTGATACCGACCCGGCCGGTGCCGTCCTCCGCCTTGGCGGTGACGCGGTAGCGGCCGGCGCGGAGATATTGCTGCAGCAGCATGTTCTGGCCGGCGCCATTGGCCGTGGCCTCGCCCAGCGAATCGATGAACGGCGTGCCGATCGACCCGCTGGTGCGCAGCCGGCCCAGCGTCTCGACCCGGTACAGCCCGCCATCGGCGACGGCCAGGGCGAAGCTGCGCTCGGCCTCGCGGTCCAGGTCGAACCAGGCGGGCTTGCCGGCCTGCAGCGCCGTCAGCGGCGGCGGCGGGCTGACGGCCGGGTCCGGCAGCGGTGCCGCGGGTGGCCGCCAGGAGAAGATCGTGGTGCGCGGCTTGTCCGGCGCCGGCAGGGTCAGGTCGGCGCTGGTCGCGCTGGTCTTGACGGGCGCGGGCTTCAGCGCGGTGGTGCCGGTGCCGACCTCGGTCTGCAGCAGCGTGCCCTCCGCCGGGTGCTTCAGCGACAGGCCCAGCGCCTCCCCGGCGCCCTGGGTCACGGCCAGCGGTCCATCGGCGAGGTCGAGCGGCCAGGGCCGGGCCGACAGCGCAACGCCCGCATTCGGGCCGCTGTTGGCGGCCAGCCGCAGGGTCTGGCCCTCCGCCAGGTTCTGCGGGCCGAAGCCGACCACCGGATCGGGGGGCTGGATCGGCCGGCTGTCCTGCGGCGCCAGGCCCGGTGGCCCGACGGTGAGGTCGAGGATGCCGGTGGCGCCGTCGACCGGGTCCAGCTTCAGCATGTACCAGCCGGCCGCCAGGTCCCAGGACGGGGCGGCGCCATCGGTGCGGGCCGCCAGCACGTCGCCGCTGGGGGCGGTGATCGACGGCTTGATGGCCGGGCCGGCGCTGCGCACGGCGATCGGGCCCGGGGCGGTCACCAGCAGCAGCAGCGTGCTGGGGCCGCGCAGGTTGAAGCGCTGGCGCCAGGCTGTGCCTGGGCCGATCTCCGGCGCGTTGCTGCCGACGGTGACGGCCGGCTTGTCGGTCTCGGTGCGGACCAGCGCCAGGGTGGCCGGCAGTTCGTCGCCGCCGAAGCCCGCGGTCGGGGCCGACAGCCACCAGGACCCGGCCTGCGACACGCTCATGACGCCCGGGGCCTCGATCGCCCGCAGCTGGAAGGCCTGGCCGGCCGCGCCGGTCAGCTCGACCACGCGGTCCCCCGGAGTCTTGGACGCGGCCGATGCGGCGGAGGCCGTCGGCTCGCGGCTCTTCTTGTCGATTGCAGCGCTGGACACGGCACCGGTGCCGTCCAGCACGCGCAGCCCGGCCGGGGCGGCGGCGGGCAGGGCCAGGCGGAACAACCGGGCACTGCCGTCGATCCGGTACAGGTCGCGGCCGAACGGCCCGATGGTGCCGGCGACCCAGCCGGCCAGCAGCGTGTCATCGGCGCCGAAGCGGATATGGAAGGGCTGGCTGGTGTCGCTGTCGGCCCAAGTGGAGCCCGGGCCGCCATAGGCGGTGACGAGGTAGGTTCCGGGCTCGAGGGTGTCTTCGAAGGTGATGTCGGTCATCGGATGGCCGGCCACCGGCTCGATGGTCCGAATCCGCCCGGTCTGCGGCACCAGGTCGGTGCCGTTCCGCCAGAAGCGTAGATCGGCCAGGCTGCGGCCCGCCGCCTCCAGGCGCAGGAAGCCCGGCGCCTCGACCGCCAGCCAGAAGGAGCGCTGCTGCAGATCGGCCAGCGCCGCGCTCTGCACCACGCCGTCGCGCGGGCGCGGGGTCGGCGCCGCGACCTCGCGGAAGGGGGCGACGGTCAGCGCGGCCTCGCCTTCGGCCCCCTTGGCGCCGAACAGCCGCAGCTTGTAGGTGCCGATATCGAGCAGCACATCCAGCCGTCCGTTCGTAGCGCCGGCGTCGCCCGACAGCTCGGACGGGCCGGTCAGCATGTCGACCAGCTGGATGGCCACGCCGCTCTGGCTGCGCACGCGGATCGAGAACCGGCCGGGCTGCAGCACGCGCAGCAGCGTGTCGTGCCGGCCGGCGGCGGGAAGCTTGTCATGATCCACGGTGGCGGCCGCGGCCGGCGGCGCGGCGGGACTCGCGGCCTGCGCCAAAGCGGGCGGGGCGGCCAGTGCGGCCAGCAGGCCCAGCAGCCTGATCCAACGACGGGCATTCATGGCGTCACCCCCCAGTCCGGATCGTCGGACCGCCTCCGCTGCCTCATTGTTTCAACGGGATTCATGGCATTTCAATGATCCTCGCCACGGCGCGTCGTCGGGATGTCTCCGCCGCGGCCTTCGCCCAACGCGCCCCTATCTCCCGGTCGTGTCGGCGCCGGTGACGTTCGGTGCCTCCTCGGTCCGCGGCGAACTCGCGAAAACGACACTCCTGTGCGCCCGGCGACATGGCGCGAGACTGGCCCATGCTGCCTCTCTACATAAATACCTAGGAGATTGACGTTTTGCAGCTTTGTGAGATAATTATTGATAATTCTTGATAGTTAGAGCGAAAGAAAACTGCCGCAGTCTGGCGGCGTGCTCCAGGAGAGCCAATAAACCCTTCAGGAGAGACGCTGGGACCCTTCTCCAATTATGGGGGCAATTTGTGGGTTATGCCGCTCTCGCCAGATCGGTTGGACGGGCAGCTCTTGATGGGCTGGCCGTGGCGGCGCTTGCCCTGGCGGCCGCGATCCCGGTCGCCCGGGCCGAGACCGTCGAAATCCGTCTCGAGCCGAACCAGACCATCCGGCAGATCTCCGAGCGGTATCTGGGCGACCCCGATCTCTGGCCCGAAATCCTC
Organism: Inquilinus sp. YAF38; assembly: GCF_052113205.1. Lineage (NCBI taxonomy): Bacteria > Pseudomonadati > Pseudomonadota > Alphaproteobacteria > Rhodospirillales > Rhodospirillaceae > Inquilinus > Inquilinus sp. YAF38. The sequence goes on from NZ_JBFRCU010000079.1 coordinate 3,963, forward strand.
AAGGCCAGCAATCTGGCGTCGGTCGCCCAGCTCTCGCCCGGTCAGTCGCTGCGGGTGCCGGTGGATCTCGTTGCCGCCGCCATGCGCGCGCTCGAGCGCTGTGCCGACCAGATCAGGCTGGCGAACCTCGCGGGCGCCCAGCTGTTCGCGCCGGACGAGATCGGCAGGGCCGTCGATCTCTACGACCGGGCGCTCGGCCGCCGGGTCGAGCGCGCCTGGGGCGACGCCAAGGACCTCGCCCTCGAATCCCACTCGGAGGCCACGAAGGCCCTCACTCTCTCGGAACAGCGGCGCGATGAGGCCGCCGAGGCGCTGCTGAGCGACCGCAACGGAGAGGTCGAGGCCCAGAAGCCGAAGGATCTGGCGTGGAACGATGCCCAGCTCCGTGCCGTGCTGGTGGAGGAGGAGAAGGTCCGGACCCTGTCCGACTCGACGGCGCAGTTGACCTTCCGCGACGCCAGCCGGCTCAGGCTGAACGCCAATTCGAACGCCATCATCCAGGAGATGCGCTACGATCCGCTGACACGGCATGAGGAGGCGAAGGTCAGCCTGGTCGAGGGCGACTTCTACGCCCTGCTCGGCAGCGAGAGCGACCGCACCAGCTTCGCCGTCGACATCCCGGAGGCGAAGGCCCGCATCGAGTCCGGCGACTTCTGGGTCAGCAGCAACGCGTCCGGCGCCAGGTTCACCAATTACGACGACCGTCCCGTCGCCGTCGCGGCCAGCGGCGAGACGGTGGTGCTCGGGCGGAACGAAGGTCTCGTCCTCTCCGCCAAGGGCAAGGCTGGCGAGAAGCGAGACGTGCTCGGCGCGCCCCTGCTCTCCGCGCCGGCGAATGAAGGCGTCGCCTACAACAGCGCGGCCGATCTCGCCTGGGCCGGACCCGAGGGCGCCGGCGGCTATTGGCTCGAGATCGGGGCCGACCAGTCGTTCGACACCTTGCTGGTGTCCGAGTTCGGGCTGCAGAAGCCCGCCTTCCGCGCCGAGCAGTTGCCGCCCGGCGAATATTACTGGCGGGTCTCCGCCCTCGACGCCTTCGGCCTGCCCGGCGAGCGCAGCGTCCCCTGGCGTTTCACCATGGTGATCGACAAGGTCGCGCCCTTTCTGCGGATCGACGCGCCGGGCGAGGGCGCGATCGAGCGCGACGCCGCCGTCGAGATCCGGGGCGAGACGGAGCCGGGGGCCGCCGTCTCCGTCAACGGCCGTCCGGTCGAGGTCGGCGCCCTCGGGCGGTTCGCTGCGCCGATCGAGGCCAGCGAGGGGGAAAACCGCCTCGATATCGCCGCGGCCGACCCGGCCGGCAATGTCACGCGCGTGCTGCGCAGCTTCAGCCACATGGCCGATCGATCGGAGCCCGTTGTGCTCGACGCGTCGGTCCCCCGGGACCCGGCGGGCCGGGTGCTGGCAGCCGGCGACACCGTGTCCCTCGCCGGCCGTACGAAGCCGGACTCCCGGATCGATGTCGTCGGCGCAGACGGCGGACTGCGCGGATCGGCGGCCAGCGATCCGTCCGGCCGCTTTGCCCTCAACATCGCGCTCGGCGCCGACGAGGACTCGCTCTCGATCGTCGTCACCGCCCCGTCGGGCTTCAGCACCGCGCAGAAGCTCGACATCGTGGTCGACCGTGAGCGGCCGGCCATCACGCTTTCGGAGGAGTTGCCCCGGCTCACCGCCTCTGAGACCGTGTTCGTCAAAGGGCAGGTCGCCAAGGCCGGCGCGACGCTCCGCCTCAATGGCGGCGAGGTCATGCTGAAGGACGGCACCTTCGACGAGATCGTCAGCCTGCGCGCCGGCGACAACCCGATCGAGCTCGTCGCCACCGACGGGCTCGGCAACACTGACGTCGCCCGGTTCACGGTCACGCTCGACGAGGATCCACCCCGGCTGGTCGCGGCCAAGCTCACGCCCGAAACCGGCGATGCTGGGTCCTTTGCGGCGATCGAGGTTCGCGCCTCCGACGCCTCGGGGCTCGCGGCGACCGCGCTCGCGACGGTGGGGTACGGGGCGGAGGTCGCCGACGGCGTGCTCCGGTTCAACCGCGCCACGCAGACCTATCAGGGCTCGATCCCGGTCCCGCGCGGGGGGCTGAAATCGGCGGCGGTCAGGCAGGTGGAACTGACGGACGCCGCCGGCAACAGGCAGTCGTACCGCGTGGATTGAGCGGGGGATCGGCGAGGGAAGGTTGGGCGGGGGCGATGAGCAAGACGGCGGGACACCCGGGGAAAACAGCGTTCGGCATCGCCCTTTTTGTGCTGGCGGTGGCATGGGCGTCGCCCGCGCAGGCCGATGAGAGGCCCGCCCTGATAACCTTCGGCCGGGATGCGCCCACCCGGGAAGGCGATTTCTACCGCGAGCAGACGATCTATGTCAGCGTGCCGGAAGGCTCGACCGAGCGGCTGTGGATCAATGTGTTCGATCCCGGAATCGGCCCGGAATTCGACCAGACGATGGGGCCGCCCGGGGCGAACCGGACCCGCTATGCGGTGTTCGGCGGCACCGGCGCGTTCTGGATTCCCCCGCTGGTTCCCGCCGTTCCATTGCCCGAGCAGTCGGCTGCGGGCACGCTGATCGCGGAGAAGGTCTTCGGCGCGGAGCCAGAGGCGATCGGCCAGTGGAGGACGGTGGCCGTCGTCGATCCGCGCCAGGGCGAAGCCGTCGACGGACGGCGGATCTTCCGACTGCTGGTGCAGGGCCTCGAGGGGGCCGCCGGCAACGTCTACGACGTCGCGGTCAGCGCCCGCGAAACCCGGCAGGTGGAGCCCGAGGGGCTGGAGATCTTCGCGTACCGGCCGGTTGTCCGCGTCCCCGACCARAAGACCTTCGCGCAGCTGCGGTTCCGCCCGCCGGCAGGCGCCGACCGGCTGATCGTTCACGGCTTCGATCTGGCGTATGGAACCCTGCAGCTCACCACTCCCTTCTCGTCGCTTCCGCTGAATGCGTCCGGCCAGGACGAGTGGCGGGCGACCGAGGTCTCTCCGATCCCGGGCACGGCGGGGGCGGAGGCCGCCCTCGACTTCGGTCGCGGCACGGAGATGCCGAACGACGCCACCTTCATGATTGCCGATGGCGCGGGTGCGCCGGTGCCGTTCGAGCTTCCGGTGAAGCTCTGGCCGGCCCTGGTGCGGCCGAAGCCGGCGGTCGACCGGGTCGATCTCGCGGCCTGCGGGTCGGTCTCCTTCGACGCCGGCCGGTCTGTCGATCCCAAGGGCGGTCAGTTGGCCTATCGCTGGGATTTCGGCGACGGCGCCACCGCCGAGGGTCCGCTGGTCCGCCACGACTATGCGGCGCCGGGTCGGTACAAGGCCCGTCTGGAGGTCCTCGGCTCCTCCACCAGGATCGGCGATGGGGCCGCAGCCGATGTCCCGGTCGACGTTCAGGTGCCCCCGGAAGCCCGCATCGCGGCTCCGGCATCCGCGGCCACGGGCGCCGAAGTCGCGTTCGACGGCAGCGGATCGGTGGCGGGCAGGCTGCCGATCCGGCGCCTGACCTGGCACTTCAACGACGGAGCCACGCTCGCCGGCGCCAAGGTCACCCGGCGTTTCGACAAGCCGGGCCAGTATCTCGCCAGCCTGACGGTCGATGACGGCTCCCGCGAGCCTTGCGGCGCCGGCACGGCCGAGGCCTCGATCGTCGTCAACACGACGCCGGTTGCCGTCGCCGGTCCCGGCCGCCGCGTCTCGGTGGGCGAAAGCATCGCCTTCGACGGTCGCCGGTCCTTCGATCCCGACGGCCGGATCACGGCCTATGCCTGGGATTTCGGCGACGGCACGCCCAGCACGGCCGCCGAGCCGCCCCATGCCTATGACAAGCCCGGCACCTACACCGTCACGCTCACTGTCACGGACGATGCCGGCCTGCCCAACTCGACAGCATCGGCCACGGCCACGATCGTCGTCAACGCCCCGCCGCTGGCCGTCGCCGGTTCCGACCGGATTGCCGCCATCGGCGAACCGCTCGTGTTCGACGGCTCGGCCTCCAGCGACCCGGATGGCCGCCTCGTGGCCTGGGACTGGGACTTCGGGGACGGCCGCAAGGGAACCGGGGAGCAGACGACCTATGCCTTCAGCCAGCCCGGCCTCTATCGGGTGAAGCTGACCGTGCGGGATGATTCGGGTACCGATTCGGCGATCGGCGAAAGCACGCTCAGCGTGCGGGTGAACGCCCCCCCGGTCGCTTTGGCCGGCCCCGATCAGCTGGTCACTGCCAGTGCCGTGACCTTCGACGGCAGCGCCTCCACCGATGCAGACGATGCGATCGCGCAATATGTCTGGGACTTCGGCGACGGCAGCACCGGCACCGGGCCCCGGCCGACCCATGTTTACGAGACCCATGGCCGCTATCAGGTCCGCCTGACGGTGACCGACCGGTCGGGAACGAAGCTGAACTCGGCGACCGACAGCCTGACCGTGGTGGTCAATGCCCGGCCGGTCGCCGACCCCGGGCCCGACCGGATCGTCGCGCCCGGCGAAAAGGTGGTGTTCGATGGCAGCCGCTCGCTGGACCAGGACGGCGACGTCACCGACTACCGCTGGGACTTCCGCGACGGCGGCGTGGCGAAGGGCCGGGTCGTGTCGCACAGCTTCGCCCGGCCGGGGATCTATGACGTCAGGCTGGCGGTGGCCGACGACAGCGGCGATGCCGATGCCGTCGACTACAAGGAGGCCAGGATCACCGTCAACGCCGCGCCGGTCGCCGATCCGGGCGCCGACCGCATCGCCGCGCCGGGCGACGTGGTTCGGCTGAGCGCCGCGAACTCCTACGATCCCGACGGCAAGATTGTCAGCTATCGCTGGGATTTCAGCGACGGCGGCAAATCCGTATCCACCGCGCAGGTCGAACGGACCTTCACCGAACCCGGGCTCTACACCGCTCGCCTCACCGTCGCCGACGACAGCGGCGCATCGAACGGCTTCGAGTCCCGCGAGGTGGCGATCGCGGTCAACCACGCGCCGGTCGCCAAGCCCGGCGATGACGAGGTGACCGAAAGCCTGGTCGTCGCCTTCGACGGCACCGCCTCGGTCGATCCGGACGGGGATGCGCTGACCTATCGCTGGGATTTCGGTGACGGAGCCTCCGCCACCGGCGCGACGGTGCAGCACACTTATGCCGGCGGGGGCACCTACCCGATCATTCTCGTCGTCGATGACGGCAAAGGCCTGCGGAATTCGGTCGACCAGGCCGCCCGGTCCCTGATCATCCACAAGCCGCCGATCGCGAATGCCGGCGGCAATCGCGAGGTCTGCACCGGCGACGTGATCACCTTCGACGGCTCGAAATCCATCGATCCGCAGGGTGGCGCGCTGCGCTACGCCTGGGATTTCGGCGACGGTGCCAGCTCCGGCATCGTCAACCCGACCAAGACCTATCGCAGCGAGGGGGTCTATCCGGTCACCCTGTCGGTGAAGGACAGCGCCAACCTGTCGAACAGCGACGGTGTCGACCGGGTCTCGGTCAAGGTCGACCAGGGCCCCTATGCCGATGCCGGCCCGGACATCGAAGCCTGTGCGATGTCCCCGATCGATTTCGACGCCTCGCGCTCCTTCGACCCGCACGGGACGATCAAGCGCTACGACTGGGATTTCGGCGACGGCAAGTCGGCGATCGGCGAGAAGCCGAACCATCTCTACGAACGCCCCGGCGACTACCGGGTGTTCCTGAAGATCGAAGGCCAGCGCTTCGGCAAATGCGATCCGCACTCCACCGACGAGATGTCGGTCCGGATCCTGCAGGGACCGGTCGTCAAGATCGTCGCCCGGGCGGCGGCGCCGCTCGGCGACGTCACCTTCGACGGCTCCGGCTCCGAGATCCCGGGCGGCAGGATCACCGGCTGGAGCTGGGATTTCGGTGACGGCAAGACCGTGGAAGGAGCGGTCGTCACCCACCGCTTCACCGAACCCGGCCGGAAGAAAGTCACCCTGGCCGTGACCAGCGATTCGTCGTCGCCCACCTGCCAGCGGGTGGCCGGCACGCATGTCGTGGAGATCAACGCCCCTCCCGTCGCCGTGATCACGGCGTCCGAGAACGTGTCTCAGGGCGAGGAGGTGGTCCTCGATGCCGGCCGGTCGCATGATCCGGACGGGGCGATCGCTGCCTACAGCTGGGACTTCGGCGACGGCGAGACGGCGACCGGGGTCCGGGTCAACCATCGCTTCGCGACCGCCGGCGCCCGCAAGCTGCGCCTGACGGTCGCCGACGAGGCCGGGGTGGAGAACTCCTCCGCGACGGTCGAGCAGACCCTGATCGTGCGTCCGCCGCCTGCGCCCGAGATCGGCCTGCCGGCCGCCGCCTGCACCGGCGAGGATGTCCGCCTTGTTGTCGACGCCGCCGCGAAACCGGCTGGCGCCGGCTGGCGTGACGCCGGCGTGAAGGACGGGGCCCGCACCTTCGTCCGGCGGTTCGAGCACCCGGGCCGCTACGACGTGACGGTCATCCCCGATGATGGCCATGCCCTGGCGGTCAGCCAGCGGCCGCAGACCCGCATCCTGCACGTGAACCGGCCGCCGGTGCCGGTGCCCGGCCCGCAACGCCTGGTCTGCCCGATGACCGAGGTCGCCTTCGACGGCACGTCGTCCTACGACGATGACGGCCAGATCATCCGCTATCGGTGGGATTTCGGCGACGGCGAGAGCGCCGGGGACGCGAAGGCCACCCATGTTTTTGCGAAGCCGGGGACCTACGATGTCGTGCTGACCGTCACCGACGACACGGAATCGAGCTGCGCCGCCGCCAGCCGGTCGACGCGGGTGGTGGTCAATGCACCGCCGGTCGCCGATGCCGGACCGCCCTTCGAGGCCTTCGTCGGCGGGGCGGCGGATGCCGTGCTGCTCGACGGCACGCGCTCCAGCGACCCCGACGGCGGTGCCCTGACGCAGGTGTGGCGGCTCGGTGACGGCACCGTCGAGACCGGCGAGCGCGTCCGCCACCTGTTCCGGCAGACCGGCGAGATCCCGGTGGCGCTCACGGTCACCGACAGCTCGGGGCTGCCCTGCGGCGTGGCGACCGACGACACCGTCGCGACGGTCCGCCGGCGGTCGCCGCTGCTGGCGACCGAGACGCCCGCGCCCGGATCCAAGGAGTGAGCTCGCTGTCCTGGCTCCTGTCGCTGAGCCTCCGCCGCAAGCTGCTGCTGTTCTCGGCGCTGATCGCGGCGCTGCCGCTCCTCTTCGCCGGGCAGTCGCTGATCCGGATCGCCCGTGACGAGATGAAAAGCTCGGCCAATGAGCGGCTGGTCACGACGGGCCGCGAGGTCACCAGCCAGATCGACGACATCTATGAGCGGGCCTGGCTGGCCCCACTCCTGCTGATCCGCAGCGCCGTCGACAGCAAGCAGGCGAGCGTCGGTGAGAAGGTCGCCATCCTCACCCATGGCATCGCCCAGCTGCCGGACATCGTCGCCCTGCAGATCACCCTCGATGGCGACCGCCTGCCGCTGGTGATCTCGCAGAACCGATTCAGCACGAGGCTTACGGAAGCGAGCATCCAGCCTTTGGACGTGCTGCGGGTGCCGCCGGAGGCGGTCCTGGCCGCGGCGCCCGAAAGCGGGGCGGCGGTGCGGGTCACCGCCGTCGATTACGAGCCGAAGACCGACACCTGGCTCGCCACCGTGGTCCTCCCGCTCGATAGCCGGTTCAGCGGGGCGCGCGCGGTGCTCTCGGCGCGGATCGATCTCAGCCGCATCCGGGACTTCATCGCCAGCCAGCCGTTCCGCCAGGTCGGCACGATCACCACGGTCGACGCGCAGGGGCGGAAGCTGTTCGACCCGGAGCTGGACGAGACCGGCGGGGTCAAGCAGCTGAGCCGGCGCGAGATCGTGAGCAAGGCCCTCGCCGCGCGCGCGGGCGATCAGGCCCGCGCCGTCAGCGTCGACACCTATGCGCGGCCGGACGGCACCGCGATGCTCGGCAGCTTCGCCTTCGCCCGCAGCTTCGACTGGGCCGTGATCGTCGAGCAGAAGGAGGCGGACGCCTATTACGCCGCCGACGTCATGATCGAGAGCCTGTTCTACTGGGTGATCGGCGGGCTCGCCGTCGCCGTGCTGGGGGCGGCGGTGTTCGCCCACCGCATCAGCCGCCCGATCCTCTCGATCGGGGAGGCGGCGAACGAGGTGGCCAAGGGAAACTACCGGGTCCAGGTCCGGAACGTGCGCTCCAGGGACGAGATCGGCGAGCTGGCGAAGCGCATGAACAACATGATCGTCCAGATCAACGAACGCTTCGAGCTGGCCAAATTCGTGTCCCACGGCACGATGGATGCCATCCGGCAGTCGGACGAAGCCGGCGTTCGCCTGGGCGGCAGCCGCTGCGAGGTCGCGATCCTCTTCGCCGACATCCGCGGCTACACGGCCTTCGCCGAAAGCCACGACCCGGAGACGGTGGTCGAGACGCTGAATTTCTATCTCGCCGCGCAGGCCGATCTGGTGGCCGCCCACAATGGTGATATCGACAAGTTCGTCGGCGACCAGGTCATGGCTGTGTTCCAGGGTCCGACCATGGCCGCCGACGCCCTGCGTTGCGCCGCGGCCATGCAGACGCACATGGCCGATGCCTCGGCTGCCAGCCCTGACCGGGACCTCGCGATCGGCATCGGCATCGATATGGGCGAGGTGGTGATGGGAGCGATCGGCGCCCGGAATCGCATGGACTTCACCGTGCTCGGGGATCACGTCAACATTGCCGCCCGCCTGTGCTCCGCCGCCAAGCCGCGGCAGACGCTCGCGACCGTCGCCGTGGTCGAGGCCGCGACCGGCCTGGACCTGCCGCTGGCGTTCCGCGCGCTCGACCCGATCGCCCTCAAGGGCAAGAGCGCACCGCTCAGCGTCTATGACATCCAGCCGGCGACCCGTGCGGTTGCCTGATGCGGGCGGGGGCCTGCCGCGCGATTCATCTCAGTGGCAGCGCCGCGGCGAGAAGGCCACCAGCGCGGCGTCAGAGTCTCACCGTAAATCAGCCATCTCGTATAGCGGCCGGATTTCGATCTCGCTCGGTCCCGGCATGGGATTGGGGCAGCGCTTCACCCAGGCGACCGCCTCGTCCATGTCCTTGACGTCCCAGAGCCAGAAGCCGGCGACCAGTTCGCGGGTCTCGGCGAAAGGTCCGTCGATAACCGTACGGTCGGGACCATCGAACGCGACACGCTTGCCCTGCGAGGAGGGCTTGAGGCCGTCGGCCATAACCAGGATGCCGGCCTTGCGCAGCTCATCATTATATCTGCCCATCGCCTCCATCATCGCCATGGTCTCGGCAGTGGGGGAAAAGCCCTTTTCACTGTCGTCGGTCGCCTTCACCAACACCATCACGCGCATCGTCCGTCTCCTGGTCAGAACCGGCCGTAACGGCCTGGTACCGGAACGACGAACGGAGTTTCCGGAAATCGACATCGCCCGGCATTTTTTCCGCCGAGTGCGGCTGGCCCGGCGGACCACGAACACGCAGCAAGGCTGGCCCGACCCCCTCAAAATGGGGGATCGACGACCCCCGGCAGCGCGGCGCTAAATTGGCGTGGATGCCATGGTTCCAGGCGCCATCCAGTCCGACCCGGGGCTATCCCCACCACGCTCCGGGTCGGACTGAATTCCGGCAGCCTCCGTTCGCAGGTCGAACCGGTCGGGCGATAGTTCTGCCTTTGCCGGGAGTTCGGCGGGCACAGGTCACCAGGGGACAGTGCGGCCCAGATAGTCGAGATACTGCAGGCCGGGGGTTTCCTGCTGCGCGATCAGAACCTGCACCAGGCTGGGAACGCTCTCTTCGATGGAGAGCCTTGCGTCCGGGCCGCCCAGGTCGGTGCGGACCCAGCCCGGCGCCATCACCACCATGGCGCGCGATGTTCCGGCCTGGCGGGCGGCGAAGCTTCGCATGAACATGTTCAGGGCCGCCTTGCTGCCGCGATACAGCTCTCGCTGGCCGGTCTCGTTGTTGCTGATGCTGCCTTGCCCGGACGACATCACCCCGATCAGACCCGTCGCGGAGACGCAGGGCTCCAGGCTCTCGATCACCCGCATCGGGCTCAGCGAATTGGTGATCATGACCTGGACGAAATCATCGGTCGACACCTCGCCGATCGTCTGCATCGGGTTCCGGTTGGCGATCCCGGCATTGACGAACAGCATGTCGAACATCCGGCCGGACAGGCGGTCGCGCAGCGCTGCGATCTGACCGGGGTCGCAGATGTCCAGGATCTCGATCTCGAGCCGGCCGCTGTATTCGTCCGCCAAGTCGTGCAGCGGGGTTCCCGCGCCGCGCACTGTGCCGACGACGTTCCATCCGTGTTTCAGGAACTCGGCCGCCATGGCATGGCCGAGACCGCGTGACGCGCCGATGAGCAAGATGGTGCGGCGGTGCTGATCGATGGAGAGGGGCATGGGCCCGATGCCTTCGCTGGTGACGCAGGCTCCTGATATGGCGGACCGTGCAGACTTGCGCCAGACGCACAGGATTCAATGAATGATTGCATCCGACGCTATGCCTGGGCAGGCCGATGGGCTATCCAGGGCCATGCAAAGCGTGGATCTCAACCTCCTCGTCGCACTGGACGCGCTGCTCACCGAGCGCAGCGTGACCGGAGCGGCCCGCCGGCTCGGTCTGAGTCCCTCCGCCACGAGCCGGACGCTGGCGCGGCTTCGCCTCGCGACGGGCGATCCGCTGCTGGTGCAGGCCGGCCGCGCCCTCGCCGCCACACCCTATGCCGAAGAGTTGAGCAGCCGTGTCCATGCGCTCGCCCATGATGCCCAGGCGGTGCTTCGGCCGGCCCCCGGACGGCTGGACCTTGCCGCACTGCGTCGAACCTTCACGATCCGCGCCGGCGAGGGGTTCGTGGAACTCCTGGCCGCTCCGCTTGTGGCGGTGATCACCGCTGCCGCCCCGTATGTCCGCCTCCGCTTTGCGCCGAAGCCCGACAAGGACGCCAAGCCGCTTCGGGAAGGGTTGATCGATCTGGAGATCGGGGTGCTCGGGACCGCGGCGCCGGAGGTGCGGACCCGGCTGCTGTTCCGGGACCGGCGTGTCGGCGTCGCCCGGATCGGGCATCCGCTTCTGGCGGCCGGCGGCGTGACGCCGGAACGCTATGCCGCCTGCAGCCATGTCGTGGCGTCACGCGAGGGAGAATTCCTCGAACCGGTCGATGATGCCCTGGCGGAAATGGGCCTGAAGCGGGCGGTGGTTCTCGTCGTCCCGGGGCATCCCGATGCGATGCGGGTCGCCCGCCGCTCGGATCTGGTCGCGGTGGTGCCGCGGTCGTGCCTCGGCAATGCCCTGGCGGCCGATCATGCCGCCAGTCTGGGGCTCGAAAGCTTCGAATTGCCGGTCCGGACGCCGGAATTCGCCATATCCGCCATCTGGCATCCGCGCCTGGATGTCGACCCTGCGCACCGCTGGCTCCGCGACACCATCATGGCGGTGGGCCGGGATGCCTATCCGCAACGGCATGCCATAGCCTGAAACCGGTTTACTAAACCGGTTTCAGGCGCTAGCGTGACGGTCGGAGGCAGGATGGCGACCATACGCGATGTCGCGCGGGAGGCGGGTGTTTCACCGGCCACGGTCTCGCGCTACCTGAACCGCAATATCGAGCTGCCGGCGGAGACCGCCGGGCGGATCGATGCCGCCTCGAAGCGGCTGGACTATCGCCCGAACTTGCTGGCCAAGCGCCTCAGCCTCGGCAGCTCCGAGACCATCGGCCTGGTCACGCCCGAGATCGCCAATCCGTTCTTCGCCGCGCTGGCCGCGGCGGCGGAGGCCGAGGCGCGGCATGCAGGTTTCTCGATCCTCTTGAGCAGCACCGGCGGGGATTTGGAGATGGAGGCCGCCAGCATCGACCGGCTGGCCGCCCGCCATGTCGACGGCCTGCTGGTCCTCACCAACCGGGTCGATGACGGCCGACTGCGGGACCTGATCGACGGGCGCACCGACGTGGTCGTGCTCGACGAGGACGTGCCCGGCGCCAGGGTCACCCGGATCTTCGTCGAGAACGAAGCCGGCGCCCGCGACGCCACCCGCCATCTGATCGCCGCGGGACATCGCCGCATCGCCCATATCGGCGGCCCGGAGCAGCTGCTGAGCACGGAGGAGCGGTTCGCCGGCTTCGCCCGGGCCATGGCCGAGGCGGGGCTGCCGGTCGAGGACGGGCTGGTCCGGTTCGGCGCCTATGAACGGGATTTCGGGCGCGACGCGACCCGGGCGGTCCTCGCCAATGGCCGACCGACCGCCGTGTTCACCGGCAGCGACTACATCGCCATCGGCGTGCTGGAGGAACTGGCGGCCCATGGCCTGTCGGTGCCGGGCGACCTGTCGCTCGCCAGCTTCGACGACATGCCCTTCGCGGACCTCCTCAGCCCGCCGATCACCACCGTGCGCCAGCCGATCGAGGCGCTCGGCCGGCTCGGCATCCGGACGCTGCTGGCGCAGATCCGGGGCGAGGAGACGCCGCCGATCCAACGCCTGCCCACCGAACTGGTGATCCGAAAATCCGTCGGACCGCCGCCGGGAAAGGCCAAGACGGCAGGCTGATCGCGACGCCTGCCGCCGGGGAAGAAACGCGACAACAACACCACGCAGAGGAGAGCTTCATGACCCGACTGAACGCATTGATGTCCACCGTGGCGCTGGCCGGCGCCGCCATTCTGGCTTTCGCCGCCCAGGCGCAGGCCGAGACCATCGCGCTGGTGACCATCAACCAGCAGGCCCTGTTCTTCAACCAGATCAACCAGGGCGCGCAGAAGGCGGCCGATGCCGCCGGCGCCAAGCTGGTGATCTTCAACGCCAACAATGTGCCCAGCGCCCAGAACGACGCGATCGAGAACTACATCACCCAGAAGGTCGATGGCATCGTCCTGGTGGCAATCGACGTCAACGGAGTGAAACCGGCGATCACCGCGGCCAAGCAGGCCGGCATCCCGGTGATCGCGGTCGACGCCCAGATCCCGGACGGCGACAACGCCGCCTTCGTCGGCGTCGACAACCTCAAGGCCGGCGAGGAGATCGGCAAGCACACCGCCGACTACGTCAAGGCGTCGATGGGCGGCAGCGCCAAGCTCGGCGTCATCGGCGCGCTGAACTCCTTCATCCAGAACCAGCGGCTGGACGGGTTCAAGAAGGCGCTCGCGGCGTCGGGGGTGAAGGTCGACATCGTCGACACGGTCGACGGCCAGAACGTCCAGGACGTCGCCCTGACGGCGTCGGAGAACCTGATGACCGCCAACCCGGCCATGACCGCGCTCTACGCCACCGGCGAGCCGGCGCTGATCGGCGCGGTCTCGGCGGTCACCAGCCAGGGCCGCACCGGCGACATCAAGGTGTTCGGCTGGGACCTGACCTCCCAGGCGATCGCCGGTATCGACGCCGGCTGGGTTGCCGCGGTGGTGCAGCAGGACCCGGCCACCGAGGGCAAGGTCGCGGTCGAGAGCCTGCTGAAGCTGAAGAAGGGCGAGACCGTGCCGGCGATCATCAACGTGCCGGTCACCATCGTCACCAAGGCCAACGTCGACCAGTTCCGCGGCATGTTCAAGTAACCCGCCGAGGCTGCCCCTTCGGACGAGGGGGCAGCCGCCGACGCAGCGATCCATGATGGAGGGACCGTTGGACGAACCCGTCCGCGTCCGCATGAGCGGCATCTGCAAGCGCTACGGTGCGATCCAGACGCTCACCGATGTCGACCTGACCCTTCGCCGCGGCGAGGTGCTGGGGCTGGTCGGCGACAACGGCGCCGGCAAGTCGACCCTGAGCAAGGTGCTGTCCGGCGCCGTGGTCCCCGATGCCGGCACGATCGAGATCGACGGCGCCGCGGTGCGCTTCGACAGCCCGGCCGATGCCCGAAGGCACCATGTCGAGATGGTCTACCAGGACCTGTCGCTGTGCGACACGGTCGATGTCGCCGGCAATCTGTTCCTGGGGCGCGAGCCGCGGCGCGGCGCCTTCGGCCTGTCCTTCCTCGACAAGGGGCGGATGCATGCCGAGGCGCGGACGATGCTGGACGGGCTGGGCATCCGCATCCCCAACACTTGGCTGAAGGTTGAGAACCTGTCGGGCGGCCAGCGCCAGAGCATCGCCATCGGCCGCGCCGCCTCCTTCGACCCCAAGGTGCTGATCATGGACGAGCCGACCGCGGCACTGGCCGTCGCCGAGGTCGAGGCGGTGCTGGAGCTGATCCGCACGGTCAGCGCCCGCGGCGTCAGCGTCATCCTGATCACCCACCGGCTGCAGGACTTGTTCCTGGTCTGCGACCGGATCCAGGTGATGTATGAGGGCCGCGCCATCGCCGAGCGCCAGATCGCCGAGACCAATATCGAGGAGGTCGTCGACCTGATCGTCGGCCGGAAATTCACCGCCCGCTCGGCCCGCATGGCCGCGGGGCCGGAGGCGCGGGCATGAGCGCGGCGGGGAGCACTGCGATGAGCGAGGAGCGGAGTGCGGCCAAGGCCGACCGGCCGCCGGGGCTGCGCCACCAGGTGATGGCCAATGGCGGCGTCGCCAGCATCTTCCTGTTCTTCCTGGCGGTCTGCATCCTGTTCGGCCTGGTCACGGACACCTTCCTGACCGAGGGCAACATCCTGAACATCCTGCGCCAGAGCGCGCCGCTGCTGATCGTCGCCACGGCGATGACCTTCGTCATCACCACCGGCGGCATCGACCTGTCGGTCGGCTCGATGCTCGGCCTGGTCGGGGCCCTGTCGGCGGTGCTGCTGCAGGCCGGCGTGCCCTGGCCCCTGGCGCTGGTCGGGCTGGTCCTGCTCGGCGCCGTGATCGGCGCGGTGCAGGGCTTCTTCATCGCCTATGAGGGCATCCCGGCCTTCATCGTCACCCTGGCCGGGCTCGGCATCATCCGCGGCGTCGCGCTCTTGATCACCCGGGGCTATTCGATCCCGGTCGATCCCGGCAGCGCCTTCGTCATCATCGGCCGCGGCTGGGTGGCGGGGCTGCCGCTGCCGGCGATCATCGCGGTCGCGGTGCTGGCGCTCGGCATCCTGATCTTCACCCAGACCCGGTTCGGCCGCTACGTCACCGGCATCGGCGCCAATGCCGAGGCGGTGCGTCGGGCCGGGGTGAACATCCGGCGGGTGACCATGCTGGTCTACGTCCTGTCCGGCGCCGCCGCGGCGCTGGCCGCATTGGTGATCGCGGCGCGGCTGGGCAGCGGGTCGGCCAATGCCGGGGCGGGATTCGAGCTCGACGTCATCGCCGCGGTGGTGCTGGGCGGCACCAGCCTGTTCGGCGGCCGCGGCACCATGATCGGCACCGTGCTGGGCGCCCTGACCGTGGCGGTGATCGGCAACGGCCTGATCCTGGCGCATATGTCGCCCTTTCTCACCCCCATCATCACGGGCGTGATCATCCTGATCGCGATCTGGCTCAACTTCCGGATCTTCCGGACCACGACCCGCCGCTGAGGCCCACCATGACGACCACAGAAAGCACCATCGGCGTGCGCTCCGGCCGGGTCATGACCGTGCTGGGGCCGATCCCGGTCGAGGCGATGGGGGTGACCCTGATGCACGAGCACATCCTGCTCGACACTTCCAGCTGGTGGCGCCGGCCGTGCTGCGCTAGCCACATCGCCCTGGCCGAGAAGCCGATCGACATCACCATGATCGGCGAGCTGCGGATGAACCCGTTCCTGAACCGGGACAACTGCTTCCTGCTCGACACCGACCTGGCGGTGGAGGAGCTGGGCAAGTTTGCCGAGTTGGGCGGCGCCACCRTAGTCGACCCGACCTGCCTCGGCATCGGCCGCGACCCGGAGGCGCTGCAGCGCATCAGCCGGCGCACCGGGCTGAACATTGTCATGGGCGCGGGCTACTATCTCGGCCAGTCGCATCCCGAAGAGGTGCGGACCATGGATGCCGACACCATCGCCGAGCGGATCGTGCGCGATGTCGGCGGGGCGCCGCCGCCGAAGGATGATGACGCGCCGGTGATCCCGGCCGGGCTGATCGGCGAGATCGGCATCAGCAAGGACTTCACGGCCGAGGAGGAGAAGTCGCTGCGCGGCGCCGCCCGCGCCTCGCGCCGTACCGGCGTGCCGCTGTCGATCCACCTGCCGGGGTGGGAGCGGCTGGCCCATCGAGTGCTGGACGTGATCGAGGAGGAGGGGGCGGATCTGCGGCACACCGTGCTGTGCCATATGAACCCGAGCCATGCCGACCTCACCTACCAGCGGGCGCTGGCTGACCGCGGCGCCTTCCTGGAGTACGACATGATCGGCATGGACTACTACTATGCCGACCAGAAGGCGCAGTCGCCGAGCGACGAGGAGAACGCCCGGGCGATCGTCAGCCTGATCGAGTCCGGCCATGAAGACCGGCTGCTGCTGTCGCAGGACGTGTTCCTGAAGATGATGCTGACCCGCTATGGCGGCTTCGGCTACGGCTACATCCTGAAGCATTTCGTGCCGCGGCTGCGCCGGCACGGCGTCGATCGCGCGACGATCGACCGGCTGCTGATCGACAATCCGCGGCGCGTCTTCTCCGCCGCCCACAACACCAAGGCCTAACCGATGGCGAAGCACAAGATCCTGCTGGCGGGCGAATCCTGGGTCTCGACCGCGACCCACATCAAGGGCTTCGACCAGTTCCCGACCGTGACCTACCACCAGGGCGCCGAGCCGCTCTTGGACGCGCTGAAGGACTCGCCCTTCGCCATCGACTACATGCCGGCGCATCTGGCGCAGCGCGACTTCCCGCAGTCGCTCGAGGGCCTGCAGGCCTATGACGCGGTGATCCTGTCCGACATCGGCGCCAACACGCTGCTGTTGCACCCCGACACCTGGATTCACAGCAAGCGCACGCCGAACCGGCTGAAGCTGCTGCGCGACTATGTCCGCGGCGGCGGCGGCCTGCTGATGTTCGGTGGCTATTACAGCTTCCAGGGCATCAATGGCGGCGCCCGCTTCCACAAGACCGCGGTGGAGGAGGTGCTGCCGGTGGAGATCCTGCCGGTCGACGACCGGGTCGAGGTGCCGGAGGGCTTCGACCCCAAGCTGGTCGCCGACCACCCGATCCTGGCCGGTCTGCCGGGCCCCTGGCCGGCGCTGCTGGGCTTCAACGAGGTCAAGCCGAAGCCGGGCGCCCAGGTGCTGGCCACGGTCGGGGCGGAATACGGCGACCTGCCGCTGCTGGTGGTCGGCGAATACGGGCAGGGCCGCACCTTGGCCTGGACCTCCGACATCGGCCCGCACTGGCTGCCGCCGGACTTTGCCGTCTGGGATGGCTATGGCCGCCTGTGGTCCCAGGCCCTGGCCTGGACGATCGGGAAGGGCTGAGGAGCCGCTGGTGCTTTCGGTCTTCCGCTTATTGTCATGCCCGGGCTTGACCCGGTCATCCAGGGACTCTCGATGCCGCTCTGGGTGGCCCCTGGGGTGGCCCCTGGATTGCCGGGTCAAGCCCGGCAATGACAGTGGAGGAGGGGAGCCGGCTCTGATACGCCAGACATCACCATGACCGTCCACGTCGTCGGCAACGCCTGTCTCGACACCCTCTACCGGCTGCAGCGCTTCCCGGAGCCGGGGGAGACGATGGTGGCCGACGGCATGGCAGAGGATCTGGGCGGGAAGGGGCTGAACCAGGCGGTCGCCGCGGCGCGTGCCGGCGCCCGGGTCCGGCTGCTCGCCGCGGTCGGCTCGGACCGGCCGGGCGAGGCGGTGGCGGAATGGCTGGCGGCGGAGGGCATCGACGCCGCCGGCCTGGTCCGTCTGGATTGTCCGACCGACCGGTCGATGATCCAGGTTGATGCCGCCGGCGAGAACACCATCGTCAGCGTCACCGGCTGCGCCGACCGTTTCGCCCCGCCGCAGGGCACCGATTTCGATACAGCGCTGAAGGCCGGCGACCTGCTGCTGATGCAGGGCAACCTGCGGATCGCGGCTGTGCGCGACAGCTTTACCCTGGCCCGCAAGCGCGGTGCCGGCACCGTGCTGAACCCGTCCCCGATCCGCGACTCCTACGCCGCGGTGCTGCCGCTGACCGACCTGCTGGTGGTCAACCGAGGCGAGGCCTGCCGTCTGGGCGGCGATGCTGATCCGCACCGGGCGGCGCAGGCGCTGCTGCGCCGGGGCGCGGCGATGGTCGTGGTCACCCTCGGCGCCGCCGGCGCCTCGCTGGTCACGGCGGAAGGGCGGCGGGACTTTGCCGCGCCCGCGGTGACGGCGGTCGACACCGTCGGCGCCGGCGACCTGCTGTGCGGCGTGCTGGCCGGGCTGCTCGACCTCGGCGCCGCGATCGAGACGGCGCTGCCCGCGGCTATCCATGCCGCCGCCATCGGCGTGACCCGGCCGGGCGTATTGTCTTCCTTTCCGACACGGGCGGAGATCGCAGCGATCCTGCCCGCATCCCTGGCCCGAGGAGGGGCCGAGCGATGACCGAGACCAAAGCGGTGGCCGAAACCCGTGGCCACGCCATCCGCGACATCTTCGGCCGGACCAAGGCGGTGATCGGCGTCGTCCACCTGCTGGCGCTGCCCGGCGCGCCGCAGTACCGCGGCGGTGGGGTGGACCCGATCACCGACCGGGCTATGGCGGATGCTGAGGCCTATCTGGCCGGCGGCTGCGACGGGGTGATCGTCGAGAACCACGGCGACATCCCGTTCTCCAAGCCGGACGACATCGGGCCGGAGACGGCGTCGCATATGGCGGTGATCGCCGACCGCATCCGGCAGCAGTTCGGCAAGCCGATCGGCATCAATGTGCTGGCCAATGCCGCGATCCCGGCCTTCGCCATCGCCTCGGCGGCGCAGGCGGCCTTCATCCGGGTGAACCAATGGGCCAACGCCTATGTCGCCAATGAAGGCTTCGTCGAGGGTGAGGCGGCGCGGGCGCTGCGCTACCGCGCCCGGCTGCGGGCCGACGGCATCCGCGTCTTCGCCGACGCCCATGTCAAGCACGGCGCCCATGCCATCACCGGTGACCGCCCGGTGGAGGAGTTAGTGCGCGACGTCGAGTTCTTCGACGCCGACGCGGTGATCGCCACCGGCCAGCGCACCGGCCACGCCGCCGACCTGGACTACATCCGCACCATCGCCGGCGCCACCACGCTGCCGTCGCTGGTGGGCAGCGGCGTCACGCCGGAGAACGTCAACGCCATCCTCGGCGTGGTCGACGCGGTGATCGTCGCCAGCGCGCTGAAGCGGGACGGGGTGTGGTGGAACCCGGTCGACCCGGAGCGGGTGCGCCGCTTCATCGCCGGCATCGACCGGTAGGCGCTCAGCCCAGCTTGCGTTCCTGCAGGATGTTGGCGCCGTCCACGACGAGGAGCGAGCCGTTCACATAGCTCGCTTCGGCCGAAGCCAGAAAGGCGACGGCCGCCGCCACCTCGTCGGGTGTTCCCGCCCGGCCGGGCGGCGTGTGCCGGGCCGCGATCCGCTCTTCTTCCGTCGACGCTCCGGTCTCGATCCAGCCCGGCGCGACCGCATTTGCGGTCACGCCGTAGCGGGCGACCTCGAGGGCCAGCGCGTGGGTCAGCCCCACCATCCCGGCCTTTGCCGCCGAATACGCCGCCTCCCCCGGATTGGAGACCAGGGGGCCGGTCACGGACGCGACATTGACGATGCGGCCGCCCCGTCCGCTTTCCGTCATCGCGCCCAGGAAGGCGCGCGTCACCAGGAACGCCGTCTTGAGGCTGACATCGATCCCGGCATCCCAATCGGCTTCGTCCAGTTCCAGGAACGGGCGCTGCACGGCCGGTGCGGCCACTGATCCCATGCCCGCATTGTTGACCAGGATATCGACGGCACCCACCTCCTGGCGCAGGCGTGAGACGTCGGCGGCCTTGGTCAGGTCCGCCGTGTAGGAGGTGACATCGAGACCTTCCGCCCGCAGTTCCGAGGCCCGGGCGTGAATGCGGTCGGTCGCCCCGGTGATGAAGACGGTGAGGCCCCTGTCCGCGAGCCTGCGCGCGATCGCGATGCCGATGCCGTTCCTGGCGCCGGCGCCGGTGACGAGGGCTGTGGTGAAGACGGTCATCGCATCGGCCTTCCGGATTCTCGCAGACGAACGGGCCTCAGTAGCCGGCGGTGACGCCGAAATCGATCGGCAGCGCCACCCCCGTGATCGGCGCCGCCTTGTCCTCGCACAGGAACTGCACCAGCCGGGCCACCTCCTCGGCCCGGATGAAGCGCGCCGACCGGCCCTGGGGATAGTGCTTGAGCAGATTGGCCCGATAGCCGTCCTGGTCGCCGCCGCCATAGATCTCGGCCTGCCGGTCCAGCATCGGCGTCGCCACGTCGGCCGGGCAGACGGCGTTGACCCGGACACCTTGCGGCGCCAGCTCGAGCGCCAGCGCCTTGGTCAGGAGAACGAGCCCGCCCTTCGAGGCGCAGTAGACCGCAGCGCCATTGTTGCCGACCAGACCGGCATCCGATGCGATGTTCACCACCGCGCCGCGCGACCGCACCAGATGGGGAATGGCCGCCGAGATCATGAAGAAGGCGCCCTTGAGATTGACGTCGAGGACGCGGTCCCATTCGTCTTCCGCGACCTCCGCCGAGGGTCCTTCCAGCCAGACTCCGGCGGCGTTGACCAGCACGTCGATGCCCTCGCCCCACGCCGCGGCCCGCTCGACCGCGCGGCGGCATTGCTCGACCGATCGGATGTCGAGCTCGATCACGATGCCGTCGGCCTTGATCTCCGCCAGCACGGCCGCGGCCGCCAGGGTGCGATCCCCCGGCAGGTCGGCGACGGTGATCCTGTCGCCCGCGGCGGCGAAGGCCCTGGCGATCTCGATCCCCATGCCGCCGGCCCCGCCGACGACAACGACGTGGCGGCCTGCCGTCATATGACGCCTCCATAATAGGCGAACTCTTCCGCGGTCACCTCGGCGGCGAAGCGGACATATTCGGCCCGCTTGAGCGCGACGAAGACGGCGGCGAGCCGCTCGCCCAGCGCGTCCTTGATGAAGTCGGACCCGGCGGCCCGCTCGATCGCCGATCGCCAGTCGGGCGGCAGGGCGCCATCGTCGCCGCTGCTGTAGGAGGACGCTTCCGCATCCGGCTGAAGCTGGTTCCGGATGCCGTGGCGGATGCCGGCGAGAACCGTCGCCGCCACCAGGTAGGGGTTGGCGTCGACGCTGGGCGAGCGATGCTCGAAATGCCGGTTCGCCGGGCTGCCGGCGGGCACCCTGATCGCGACGCTGCGGTTGTTGCGTCCCCAGGTCGGGGCGGTCGGGGCGTAGCTGTTGCGGGCAAACCGGCGCCAGGAGTTGAGGTTGGGCGCGAACACCAGCATGGACTCCGCCATGGTCTGCTGCACGCCGGCGATCGCCTGCCGCAGCAGCGGCGCCAAGTCATCGCCCGCGTCGGCGAACAGGTTGCGGCCCGACGGGTCCGCCAGGCTGGCGTGCAGATGCATGCCGGAGCCGGCGCGATCGGTGAAGGGCTTGGCCATGAAATTCGCCCGCATGCCGTGGCGCAGGGCCAGGCCACGGACCAGACGCTTGAGCATCACCAGGTCATCGGCCGCGCGCAGGCCGTCGTCGCGATGGCGCAGGGTCAGCTCATACTGGCCGGGCGCGTATTCCGAGATCAGCGTCTCCACCGGCAGCTTCTGCGCCGCGGCGCAGTCGTAGAGCGCTTCGGTGAAGGGTGTGAGCTGGTCGAGCGCGTCCACGCTGTAGACCTGGTTTCCGCGCGGATGCTCCCCGGTCAAAGGCATCCGCGCGGCCCGCGGCTTGCCGAGTGCGTCGGGTTCGGCGTCGAGGAGATAGAACTCCAGCTCGAATGCCAGGACGGGGGACAGGCCCATCGATCGGCACCGCTCGATCTGGCCCGCCAGAGCGTGGCGTGGGTCGGCCGCCATCGGCGAGCCGTCGAGCTCGTACAGGCTGACCCGCACTGCGCCGCGCCGGGGCGAGGTCCAGGGCAGCTCCACCAGGGACCCCGGAATGGGCCAGGCCGAGCGGTCGGCGTCGCCGTCATCCCACACCAGCCCGGTCTCCTCGACGTCGGCGCCCGAAATGTCGAGCCCCAGGATCGACCCCGGCAGGTGGCGGCCCGAGCGGAAGAGCGGCAGGAGCTCGTGCCGCCGGATGATCTTGCCGCGCGCCACGCCATTGGCGTCGATCAGCACGAGGTCGAACGCCGCGATGTCCGCATGCCTCGCCAGGAAGGCCTCGGCTTCCTCGATCGGCGCGGCGCCGATGGGCCGGGCACCGCTCACTTGGCCACCGCCGCGGCCGTCAATCGCGACAGGACCTGCCCGAAGCCGGCGACCAGCCCCGCCACCTGCGGTTCGGAGGTCGTCGGCGCCACCAGGACCATGTTGTGGAACGGGGTCAGAAGATAGCCGCGGTTGAGCAGGGCGAGATGAAGCGCCTTCTGCACCACTGGAATGGCCGCGGCGCGAGCTTCGGCCGCGTTCCTGACGAGGCTGGGCGCAAACACGACCTCCAGCCTGGCGCCGACGCGGCTGACATGCCAGGGCAGCCCGGCGTTTTCGATCGCGGCGGAGAACCCCGCTTCGACCTGGTCGGCGAGCCTGTTCATGGTCTCATAGGCCGCGCCGGTCATGACCGTTTCCAGGCATGCCCGCAGGCACGCCAGCTGCAGCGCGCTGCCTGACAGCGTCGTGCCGATGCCGGAGTGGCCGATGCCGCTCTTGGCGGCCCGGACTGCGTCAAGCCGGCCCGCGATCGCCTCGGTCATCCCCCAGACCGCCACGGGCACGCCGCCGCCCACGGGTTTGCCGAGCACGAAGATATCGGGCTCGAGCCCATGGGTCTTGGTGTAGCCGCCGAGCCCGGTCGAGATCGTGTGCGTCTCGTCGATGTGCAGCAGCGTCCCGTGGGCCCGGGTCAGCTCGCGCAGCGCCTGGTGGAACCCGGCCTGCGGCAGGATCATGCCGCAATTGGTCATCACCGGCTCGGCGACGACGCTCGCGATCTCACCCGTCGCCAGCGCGGCTTCGAGGGCGGGCAGGTCGTTGAACGGAATGCAGACCGTGGTCTCGGCCAGGTCGACCGTCTGGCCCAGCAGATTCTCCCGGCCGACCGTCTGCCCGTCCGCGAGGTCCACCAGCGTCTCGTCGGCCGCGCCATGGTAGCAGCCGTCGAACACCAGGATCTTGCTCCGGCCGGTGACGGCGCGCGCGACCCGGAAGGCGAAGCGGTTGGCGTCGCTGGCCGTGGCCGTCACCTGCCACCGCGACAGGCCGAATATCTGCGACAGCAAGCGCCCGACCACGTCGACATCGCCGGAGGGCAGCATGGTGGTGAGGCCGATCTCGGCCGTCCGCGCCAGCGCTTCGACAATGGCCTTCGGCCCATGCCCGAACATGGCGCCGGTGTCGCCGAGGCAGAAGTCGACGGCAGCGTTGCCGTCGATGTCGGTCACGTCGCTGCCCTTGGCGGTGGCCAGCACCATCGGGAACGGCATCGGCCAGTCACGCATCCAATGCAGCGGCACCTGGTTGAGGAAGCCGGATGACGTGTCGTCGAACACGGCCTTGCTGCGGGGGCGCCGGTCGACGAAGGTCGTGGTCTGTTCGGCGAGGATCCGGTGGGCGGCGGCGGATATCGCAGCGACGCTCCCGCGAGCGCCGTGCTGCGGGCTGGACTGGCTATCGAGCACTCTGGATCCCCTTGTCATCTAATTGTGATCACAATGTCCTTGAGGGATGGTCGCTGTCAACCTTGGGTCGAGGTCATTTCGCTATGGTTTAGCCGGCAGTGTTGCCATTCCGACATCGTAAACTGCCCTGTTTGTCGACGGCATCGCTGAAAATGTGATCACAAATCGAGAAATCGCCGATCTCAGTGATGGTAATTCAGGGTCTGCCGCAGCAAGTGCATGGCATCCAGGATATCAGCCCGGATCGCGACTTCGAGGGCATCCTCGTCGCGTCGCCTGATAGCCTCGAGCGCCATCTTGTGCTTGTCCACGATCCTCGGGGTCTCGCTCATGTCGTACACGCTGCGCATGAACGGGCCGAACTGCATCCAGACACTTTCGAGCAGCGGCACGAAGACCTGCGAGCCGCCGGCGCGGTAGAGCTCGAAGTGAAACCGGTAGTTCTCCATCATATAGGCGTCGGCGTTGCCCGAGCCGTAGTTCGAATTCATGCTGGCGTCGGACGCCTCCATCCTGGCGAGCCGGTCCGCGTCGACATGGGGAAGCGCCCAGCGGGCACAGGGCGGTTCGAGCTGGAGCCGGGCCTGCATCAGCTCCTCGAACCGCTGCCGTGTCAGATCCGGCACGCTGACACGCCCGTTGCGCCTGACCTCGAGCGCTCGTTCGCCGGCGAGCCGATTGATGGCTTCGCGCACCGGCATCAGCCCGACGTCGAGGCTGGCCGCGAGGCCGCGCAGGCTGACGCCGGTGCCGGGCTTGAAACGGCCGGCGATGAGCTGCTCGCGGAGTGTCTGGTAGACCTGCTGCTGCTGCGTCGCGAGATCCCGCATAGGCCATGCACCGTCGATGTTCAGGTCCACGCCTACAACACTCGGTGGATGCCGGGCTAGCGCGCCGTGCCGCAATACCGGGCCATGAACAGGGCGAAGGCCTCGACCCCGGCCAGGTACCCGGCCACCGGCACCCGCTCCTGGAAGGTGTGGCAGTTCGAGATGTCGCCCGGGGCGCAATAGACCGTCGGGATGCCCAGCTGGTTGGCGGTGAAGGAACCCTCGGACCAGAACGGCGCCCCCTCGATCGCGCCGCGGTCCGGCATCGCCGCCCGCACCGACTCCTGCAGCAGCGCCACCGGCGCCGCCGTCGGGTCGGTCTCGAAGGGCATGCCGCCCACCGCATGGTCGCGGCCGGCCGGGAAGGCGATCTCGACCGTCACCTCGGGGTCGGTGACGGCGCCGCGGATCACCGCCTCCAGCTCGTCCCGCGCCCGGCCCAGATCCTCGCCCGGCCGCAGCTTGCGGATCAGGCTCAGGCTGCACCGCTCCGGCACCGCGATGTAGCCGCCGGCCTCGATCCCGGTGACCAGCAGGAAGCCGCGCCCGACCAGCTCGTGCTCGCCGCGGCCCTCGAGGTCGGCCGAATGGCGCCACAAGGCGGACAGGATGGCATGGCCGGCCTTCAGCGCGTCGACGCCCTGCTCCGGCATGCCGAAATAGGCGGACCGGCCGGTGACCGCGATCTCGGCGATGAAGAAGCCGATCTGGGCCGGGAACACGGCCAGCCTGGTCGGCTCGACATAGATCGCGAAATCGGCGTTCGGGATCTCGCCGCGCTGGATCTTCGGCACCACTGCCTTGATCCCGGCCGAGACGCCCGTGCCTGGCTCACCGCTCTCCTCATCGGCGATGAAGACGAAGACGATGTCGCCGTCCAGGGCGCAGCCGGCGCGATCCAGCGTGGCCAGCGCCGACAGGCCGGTGCAGATCCCCGCCTTCAGGTCGCCCGAGCCGCGGCCCCAGACCTCGCCGTCGACGATCGCGGCGGAGAACGGATCTTCGCGGACGTCGCCGGCCCAGTGCTCCTCCCAGCCGCGGACATGCACGGTGTCGAGATGGCCGAGAACCATCAGCCGCGGGCCGGCGCCCTTGCCCTTGCGCACGCCCCAGACCACCGGACGGCCGGGCAGGCAGTCCTCGACCGTCACGCCCTCGCAGCCCTGGCGCCGCAGCTCGTCCGCCACCAGCGCGCCGAACGCCGCCTCGGTGCCGGTGACGCTGGGGGTGCGGATGGCCCGCTGCAGCAGGCCGACCGCCGCGTCGGCGTCGATCGCGGCGCGGATGCGGGTGTGGAGATCGTCGGTCATGGATGGAGCCTCACGCTGCATCTCTCTCGTTGTCATCCTCGGGCTTGACCCGAGGATCCAGGGGCGGCCAGAGCAGCTCTTCGTGGCCCCTGGATTGCCGTCCTCGGGCTTGACCCGGGGACCCGCCCGGCAATGACAGAAGAAGGGGCAGCCCATCCCCACACCGCATCATGTGAAGGCCGCCTCTCGGCCCTCGGGGGTCCAGATGCCGCGGACCTTCGGGGCTCCGCTGTGGATGCCCTCGACCGGCACGATATACGCCCGGCGGACGAAGGCCTGGGCGCGGAAGCCGTAGATCACGGAGTCGCCGACCCGGACATTCTGGCCCGTCTCGGGATGCAGCTTGCCGTAATAGTCGATCATCGCCGGCGCCGGGATGGTCGCCGGCACCGCCTGGCGCAGCGCCGCATCGGCGTCGCCGCCGACCAGCGCCTTGACCGGGTACTCCTTGAACACCGGGTCGACATAGAGGCCGCCGCCGAAGCAGAAGGGCGTGCCCTGGTGGATGTGCGAGATCTCGCTGAGATACAGCATCGCCGGGTTCTCCGGCAGGTCGCGGATGGCGTGCAGCGGCGTGGTGCCGGTCAGAGCGTGGCCGGGCTCGACCTGGGTGGCGCCGGCCTCGGCCAGCACCTGCATCACCGCGGCGGAGTTGGTGCCGGGGGTGTTGACGACGAGGTCCTTGCGGCCGGTCGCCGCCAGCCGCCGGGCCGTCGCCTCCAGCGTGCGCAGGTTCAGGGTCGGGGTGACCGCGCCGGTGGCCTCGTCGAACAGCAGGGCCGGGAAGCTGGTGATGCCGGCGAAGCGGCCGCCCGGACGCTCGTCCAGCAGGTCGGCCACGCGCTCGATCTCCTCCGCCGCGAAGCCGCCCTCATGGCCATCATAGAAGCGGTCGCCCTGGGCGAAGATGCGGGCGACCAGGCCCTGCACATGGCCGATCGAAGCGGCGGCGTCGGCCGCCTCCGCCGCCTTCTCGGGGTTGAACACGGTCCAGATCTCCGGCCGCATCCGGGCGCCCTCGCGCGCCTCGCCGCGCGGCACCTGCGACAGGTGGCCGAGATGGCCGAGCCTATGGCCGGCGCGATGGATCGGCCGGGCGCAGGCCATGTCGACGGCGACGAAGCGGTCGATGCCGCCGGCCCGGATGGCGTCCAGCGCCGGCGGGTTGCGGCCAAACTGCTTGGTCATGGCGTAGACGGTCAGGCCCAGCCCCTTGGCGGTCGCCGCCAGCGCCGCCGCATTGGCGCGCATGGTATCGAGGTCCAGCAGGTAGGAATTGGCCGGCACCGCGCCGGACTGGTGCAGCGTCACCGCGGCCTCGATGAAGGCGCGGTTCTTGGCGATCAGGGCGTTGAGAAACATCGGCGGGGTCCCGGTCAGGCGGCGGCGCGGACGGCGCCGGTGATGAGGTCGACGAGGTCGCGGGCGGTGACGTCGGGGATGCGGACATCCCCGGCCTTGCGGCCGTGGCGCAGCACCACGGCGCGGTCGCAGGTCTCGATCACATGCTGCATGTTGTGGCTGATCAGCAGCACGGCGACGCCCTGCGATTTCAGCGTCAGGATCAGCTCGTTGACATGCTTGGACTGTTCGACGCCCAGCGCGGCGGTCGGCTCGTCCAGGATGACGATGTGCTTGCCCCAGCCGACGGCGCGGCCGATGGCGACGGCCTGGCGCTGGCCGCCGGACAGCCGCTCGATCGGCACGCCGGACGGCGGCACGCGGACCTTCAGCTGCTCCAGGATCCGCGTCGACTCGGCCGCCATCGCCCGCTTGTCGAGCCAGCCCAGCGTGCGCAGTAGCGGGTTCGGGTGGAGGATCTCGCGGTGCAGGAACAAGTTGGCGGCGACATCCAGCTTGCCGACCAGGGCCAGGCCCTGATGCACCGTCTCGATGCCGCAGTCGCGGGCGTCCTGCGGCGTGGCGATCTGCACCTCGCGGCCATCGACCCGGATGGTGCCGGCGGTGGCGCGGTACAGGCCGCTTATGCAGCGGGTCAGCGTGGTCTTGCCGGCGCCGTTGTCGCCCAGCAGGGCCAGCACCTCGCCGCGCCGGACCGACAGGTCGACTCCGGACAGCGCCTCGACCGGGCCGAAATGCTTCGACAGGCCTTGGACCTCGAGCACCGGGATGTCATCGGCGGTCATTGCCGGGTCTCCCGCAGGCTGATGGCGACGGCCAGGATCAGGATCACGCCGCGCGCGATCATCTGGTCGGACACGCTGAACCCCATCAGGATCAGCCCGTTGTTGAGCACGCCCAGCAGCCAGGACCCGACCACGGCGCCGATCACCGAGCCCTTGCCGCCGAACAGGCTGGTGCCGCCGATCACCACCGCGGCGATCACGGTCAGCACATCGGTCTCGCCCAGCGTGTAGCGGGCGCCGTGCAGTCGGCCGGCGTAGAGCATCCCGGCCAGGGCCGCGGCCATGCCGGTGACGACGAAGACGCCGATCGTCACCCGCATCGTGCTGATGCCGGCGGCCCGCGCCGCCTGGACCTCGCCGCCGGTGGCCAGCACCCGGCGGCCATAGGCGGTGTTGTTCAGCGCCAGGTGGCCGATCACCAGCGCCGCCAGGGTCCAGACGAACAGCACCGAGACCGGGCCGATGTCGCCGGAGCCGAAGACGAAGGTGTAGGGCTCGCTGGTGATCGGCACCGATTCCAGATTGGTCAGCACCCGCGCCAGGCCGGTGATGATGCCCATGGTACCGAGCGTGACCAGCAGCGCCGGGATGCGCAGCGTCACCGTCAGGAGGCCGTTGACCAGCCCGACCAGCGCGCCGGTCAAGAGCCCGGCGGGGATCGCCAGGGCCAGCCCGGCCTCGCGCATCACCACGGCGGTGACCAGCGCGGCCAGGGCCACGGTGGCGCCGACCGACAGGTCGATCTGCCCGGCGCACAGGGCGAAGGTCATGCCCACCGCCATGATCGTCACCGGCGTGGTCTGCCGGATGATCGTCATCATGTTCCCGGGCGTCAGGAAGCCCCGGTCGGACAGGGCGATGGCGAAGAAGGCGAGGATCGCCACAAAGCCGATATAGACGACGAAGGCGCTGAGCTGCCCGCCCCGGAACAGCCTGGCGACGGCGGTGGACATGGGAACTCCTGTGCTCCGCGGATTACGGCAACGCGGCCTTGACGGTGTCGGGCAGCGGCTTGTGCAGCGACTGCTCCCAGGCGGCGGCGAGATTGGACTTCGTCGCCTTGACCAGCCCGACGGTGGAGAAGGGCGGCGCCGCCTTGCCCAGCAGGCCGTAGGCGGCCAGCGTCGCCATCGCTTGGCCGACCTCGTACGGCATGTCGGCGACGGTGCCGACCACCGACCCGCCCTTGGCCATGTCGAGCGCGTTGTTGGCGCCGAGGTCGTGGGTGACGATCTTCACATCGGTGCGGCCCGCGGCCCGCAGCGCCTCGACCACGCCTTCGGCCGCGACATCCCAGGCGACGTAGATGCCCTTGATCTCCGGGTGCTGCTGCAGCATCGCCGAGGCGATGTCGAAGGTCTGCGGCTCGGCCGTGAAGCCCTTGGCGTTGACGATCACCAGGCCGGGATACTCCTTCTCCAGCACCGCGCGGAAGGCGCCGTCGCGGTTGTTGGTCACGAAGAACTCGGCGTCGTGATAGATGAAGCCGACCGCGCCCTGGCCGCCCAGTGCATCGGCCATCAGTTCCGCCGCGGCGCGGCCCATGCCGATATGGTCGCCGGTGACGATGCCGACATAGTCCTTGCCGGCGACGAAGCCCTGGGCGCCGTTGTCGGCCAGCACCAGCTTGACCCCGGCCGCATTGGCGCGGCGGAAGGCCTCGGCGCCCGCCACCGGGTCGACGATCAGGGTCAGGATCGCGCTCGGCTTCAGCGCCAGCGCGGTCTCCACGTCATTGGTCTGCTTCGCCGGGTCGAACTGCGCATCGGCGCGGGCGACCACGGCGATGCCGAGCTCCTTCAGCCGGTCCTCGGCCCCGGCGGAGAGGGCGTTGTACCATTCGCCC
The DNA here is from genome assembly GCF_052113205.1 of Inquilinus sp. YAF38. Classification (NCBI taxonomy): domain Bacteria; kingdom Pseudomonadati; phylum Pseudomonadota; class Alphaproteobacteria; order Rhodospirillales; family Rhodospirillaceae; genus Inquilinus; species Inquilinus sp. YAF38. The sequence goes on from NZ_JBFRCU010000079.1 coordinate 33,636, forward strand.
GACCCGGCCCACAGCAGGGCCGCGCTGTAATGGCCGGCCTGGATCTTGGCGACCTCATCCGGCGTCAGGCTGATCTGGTCGGCCGGGGTCGCCGGCTCGCCGTTCGGGCTGGTCTCGGGCTTGCCCAGGTCGAAGCTGCTGGGCGTGTCGTAGAAGGGCTTCTGCGCCGCGGCCGGAACCGCAGCCAGGGCGACGGCGGCCAGCACGGCCGCGGCGAGGGTGCGTCTCATGGCGTTCCCCCTCACTTCAGCGCGTCGGCGACGGCGTCGGGCAGCGGCCGGTGCAGCGACCCTTCCCAGCCCTGCGCCAGGTTGGCCTTGGTCACGGCGACCAGGCCGACGGTGTTGAAGGCGGGCGCCGGTTTCTTCAGCAGGCCATAGCCGGCCAGGGTCGCCATCGCCCGGCCGATCTCATAGGGCTGGTCGGCGACGGTGCCGTACATCGACCCGCCCTTGGCCATGTCCAGCCCGTTGGTGGCGCCGAGGTCGTGGGTCACCACCTTCACATCAGTGCGGCCGGCGGCGCGCAGCGCCTCGACCACGCCCTCTGCTGCCACGTCCCAGGCGACGTAGATGCCCTTGATCTCCGGATGCTGCTGGATCATCGCCGAGGCCAGGTCGAAGGTCTGCGGCTCGGCCGTGAAGCCCTTGGCGTCGACGATCACCAGCCCGGGATACTTCTGCTCCAGCGTCGCCCGGAAGGCGTTGTCGCGGCCATTGGTGATGAAGTATTTGGCGTCGTGATAGATGAAGCCGACCGCGCCCTTGCCGCCCAGCGCGTCGTTCATCAGCCCGGCCGCGGCCGTGCCCATCCCGGCGATGTCGTCGGTGACGATGCCGACATAGTCCTTGCCCGCCGTGAAGCCCTGCACCGGATTGCTCAACAGCACGGTGGTGACGCCCTTGGCCACCGCCGGCTTCAGCGCCGCGGCGCCCTGCACCGGGTCCAGGATCAGGGTCAGGATCACGTCGGGCTGCAGCGCCATCGCGGTCTCGATGTCGTTGGCCTGCTTCGCCGGGTCGTATTGCGCATCGGCGGTGGCGACGACCTCGATCCCCAACTCGGCGAAGCGCGCCTTGGCGCCGGCGGTGACGGCGTTCACCCAGTCGCCGCCGCCATGCCACAGCAGCGCCGCCTTGTGCCCGCCGGCTTTCAGCGTGCCGATCTCGGCGTCGCTCAGGCTCAGATCCTTGGCCGGTGACGGCGCGCTGCCGTCCGGGCCGGGCAGGGGTGCCGACAGGTCCAGCGCCAGCTTGTCCTTGTAGAAGGGTTCTTCCGCCAAGCCTGCGGCGGCGGGGGCGAAGGCGGCCAGCAGCGCCGCCAAGGCCAGGGTGCGTCTCATCGTGCTCTCCCTGTTTCTTGTCCCGGTCTCGACCGCCGTGGCGCCCGGAAAGGGGCCCTGTGATCCGATCGGGTCGCCCCAACAATGCGCGATCAAGACAGGGTCGTCAATTAGGCTATCAATTTGACTTATAAATTTTCCAAGCCTAATTTCGGCGTGCAAGAGGGGAACACGATGCTGCTGAAGGCGACCAATATCGAGCAGGCCAAGCTGATCAACCTGTGGGTCGTATTCGATGCGGTGCGCCTGCACGGGCCGTTGTCCCGGGCCGACATCGCCCGGCTGACCGGCCTGTCGAAGCAGACCGTCTCCAACCTCGCCGACGAGCTGTACGAGGCCGGGCTGCTGCGGCCGGAAGGGCGCAAGGTCGCCGGCGTCGGCAAGCCATCGATCCAGCTGGCGATCAACTCGGAGGGCGGCTGCACCATCGGCCTGCAGCTCGACCGCGGCCAGGTGGTGGCGGTGGTCGCCGACCTGGCCGGCCAGGTGCGCCGGCGGGCGGTGCAGCCGATCGACACGTCCGGCCCGGATCAGGCGGTGCCGCGGCTGAAGCAGCAGATCGACGCCATCATTGCCGAGTCCGGCATCGCCCGCGACCGGCTGCTGGGCGTCGGGCTGGTGATGCCGGGGCCGTTCGAGGTCGAAGGGCTGGGGCCGACCAGCCTGCCCGGCTGGGACGGGCTGGCCATCGCCGCCGATCTGGAGGCCGCGATCGGCCTGCCGGTGTCGCTCGAGAACGACGCCACCGCCGCCGCCAGCGCCGAATGGCTGTACGGCGCGGCGCGGTCGCTCTCGACCTTCGTCTATGTCTTCTTCGGCATCGGCCTCGGCGCCGGCATGATGATCGACGGCCGGCCGTTCTCCGGCGCCGCCGGCAACGCCGGCGAGTTCGGCCATGTCATCGTGCATCCCGGCGGCCTGCCGTGCGAGTGCGGCAACCGCGGCTGCCTCGAGGCCTATCTGTCGCTCAACGCCGCCTTCCGCGACCTGGCGGCGCAGGGGCTGTCGCTGCATTCGATCGAGGCGTTCGAGCGCGAGATCGGGCCGGACGATCCGCGCCTCGACGGCTGGCTCGACGCCGCCATCGAGCCGTTCCGGATCGGCCTCAACATGCTGGAGAACATCTTCGATCCGGAGGCGATCCTGCTCGGCGGCGACGCGCCGGACTGGCTGCTGGAGCGGCTGGCCGAGCGGGTGCAGCCGCTGTACCGCTCGCTCGGCTCGGGCCGGCGCCGGCGCTGGCCGCGGCTGATGCGGGCGACGCTGGGC
>NZ_JBFRCU010000080.1:0-36012 GCF_052113205.1 Inquilinus sp. YAF38
TCGAGATCGCCGGCCGCGAGGGCGGCGAGGCCTTGAGCCTGAAAGGTCCGGGCCATCTCCAGAGCGAGCTTGGTCAGCCCGGACAGCAGCTCGGTCTCCCGCTCGTCCGTGGACGGCGAAGCGGCGGAGGGAGTCCCGGCTGAGGAGGCATCGACCATGCCTGCATTAGAACAAAAGAGGAACATTTAAGCCAGCAGAATCGCACCCACTACCGCATCGTCATCGCGAGCCGGCGCAGCCGGCGTGGCGATCCGGGTCGGAGCCGCTGGATCGCCACGCCCTGCAGGACCTTTCAGAACAGCAGCCTTACCTTTTGTCGTCATTCCCGCGAAAGCGGGAATCTCTTTCCGGTCCGAGCGTGACGAGATCCCCGCTTTCGCGGGGATGACGGGTTGGGGAACTTTGAAAAGGGCCCCCCTTCGCGGCCCGCCATGACGGTTCCTCGGGAAAGCGTCAGCCGATCGCGCGGCAGGACTCGCGGATCACCAGCTGCGGCGCGAACACGTCGCGCACCGGCTCGGTCGGCGGCGGGCCGGCGAGACGTGCCAGCAGGCATTCCACCGCCCGCTCGCCGATCGCCTGCACCGGCTGCACCACCGCGGTCAGCCGCGGCGAGAAGGCGGTGCTCCATTCGAAATCGTCGATGCCGGCGACCGAGACGTCCTGCGGACAACTGAGACCCTGCTCGGCGATCGCCCGCATCACCCCGATCGTGGTCAGGTTGCTGGTCGAGAAGATCGCGGTCGGCCGCGGCCGCCGCTGCAGCAGCGCCGCCGTGGCCTGCAGCGCCGTCTCGATGTGAAAGTCGCCGCAGGCGGCGAGGTCGTCGTCGAGCGGGATGCCGGCCGCGGCCAGGGCCTCGCGGTAGCCCTCGAAGCGCTCGGTCGAGATCGAGATCCCCGGCCGCCCGGTGACGATGCCGATGCGGCGGTGGCCGCAGCCGATCATATGCTCGACCGCCAGCCGCGCCGCGGCGCGGTTGTCGACGGTGACGGAATCGAAATCGGCGAGCCCCCGCAAGGTGCGGTCGACCAGCACCGCCGGCATGGTGACGAGGCGGCGGATCGCGTCGACATTGCCGGGTTCGACCCCGCTCAGCACCAGGATCAGGCCGTCGGCGCGCTGGGTGCGCATCAGCCGCAGGGCGCGCAGCTCCTTCTCCGGGTCGTCGGCGGTGGCGCACAGCACCAGCGCATAGCCGGCGGCGTCGCAGGCCCGCTCGGTCGCGGCGGCCAACGCAGCGAAGAGCGGGTTGGTGATATCGGGGATGACCAGGCCGATGGTGCGGGTGCGGCCGGTCTTCAGGCTGCGCGCCACCCCGTCCGGGGCATAGCCCAGCTCGTCGATCGCCGCCATCACCCGCAGGCGCAGCGTGGCGCTGACCGGCGCCGTCCGGTTGATCACCGCCGAGACCGAGCCGATCGACACCCCGGCCCGGTTCGCCACATCCCGCAATGTCGTCATGGAATTCCGAAGCCGTTGCCAAGCGCCAGATCGGATGATAGCTTTTCTGAAACGTTTCAGACAAGTCGCCGACCGCGGTTCGAACGGTGCCGCCGGGCTGCGACGTCGCCTGATCCTGCCGGGCCCGAAGGCCCAGGCTGACGCATCGCGTCGCGACAAGGGAGGACCCGCCATGACCCGCCGCAACGGCACCACCACGCCCGGACACCCGCTCGGCCGCCGCACCGTCCTGGCCGCCGGTACCGCCCTGGTCGGCGGCAGCCTGCTGCCGATGCCGTACCTGTCCCGCGCCCGGGCGGCGGAGGGACCGCTGAAGTTCTGGCAGTTCTACGCCCCCGGCGGGGCCGTGCCGGGCCAGGTGAAGTGGTTCCAGGACACGGTGAAGGGCTGGAATGAAAGCCAGGAGACCAAGGTCGAGCTGGAGTACATCCCGACCTCGCAATACATCAACGGCACCAAGCTGCAGACCGCCTTCGCCGCCGGCGAAGGGCCCGACATCTTCCTGATCAGCCCCGGCGACTTCCTGCGCTACCACAATGGCGGCGCGCTCCTGGACCTCGCCCCCTATGTCGCGGCCGAGGCGCGCGCCGATTATTACGACACCGCCATCGCCACCCGGGTGGTCGATCAGGGCCTGTATGGCCTCCCGATGGAGGTCGAGCCGATGGCGATCTACTACAACATCAAGGCCTTCAAGGAGGCCGGCATCGGCGAGGCCGACATCCCGAAGACCTGGGACCAGCTTCTCGACGTCGCCAAGACGCTGACCAATGACAGGCGCTTCGGCATCCTGTTCGAAACCAACCCCGGCTACTACCAGAACTTCACCTGGTATCCGTTCCTGTGGCAGGGCGGCGGCGAGATCGTCGGGAAGGACGGCAAGAGCGGCTTCAACTCCGACGCGGCCCGCGCCGCGCTGAAGTTCTGGCAGGACGCGGTCGCCCGGGGCGTCGCCCCGCGCAAGCCGCTGGGCTACGGCGCCAACGACATCGCCGCCAATCTCGGCTCCGGCTTCTGCGCCATGCAGAATGTCGGCATCTGGGGCATCAGCGCCCTGCGCAACGCCGACCCGAATTTCGAATATGGCGTGTTCAAGCTGCCGCTCCCGCCGGGCGGTCAGGACCGCACCGTGGCCGGCGGCTGGGCCTTCGTCGCCAATGCCAATGGCCGCAACACCGAGGCGGCGGGCAAGTTCTGCGCCTGGGCGCTGGGTTCGATGGAGCCGGGCTCGGTGCAGCGCGCCGTCGACTGGTGCACCAAGGCCAAGAGCGACATGCCGCCGCGCAAATCCGCCTTCGAGCAGGCCACCGCCGCCCAGGCCTATGGCAGCGGCGCGATGAAGATTTTCGCCGAGCAGGTGTTCCCCACCGCCCGCGGCGAGCCGCGCGTGCCGCCCCAGGTCTACAAGGCGATCTCCGACGCCATCCAGGCCTGCCAGTTGAACGGCGAGGATCCGGCCAAGCGGGCCGAGATGGCGGCGCAACAGATCGACAGCTTCCTGGCCGGCTACGACGGCGCCCCGATCCTGTGAGCGCAATGATGCACGGCGCCTCCGATCACTTCCTTAGTCCCCCCTCCCCTCGCGGGAGGGGGCTAGGGGGAGGGGGTTCTCGCGGCATGCACCGGCGCTGGCCTGCAGGTGTCGGTGACTCCGGAGACAATCCACCGCATACGCGCGCGGACGCGCGCAGACCCCTCCCCCTGCCCCCCTCCCGCAAGGGGAGGGGGGACTCAGAAGGATGGCCGACGGCATGAGCACGGCTTCGCCGACGGCGGTTCCATTGGCAAGCGTCCGGAAGCGCCGCCGCCTGTCCGCTCGGCATCGCGAGTGGATCGCCGGCTATCTGTTCGTGCTGCCCGACGCGCTGGGCCTGCTGGTCTTTGTCGGCGGGCCGATGCTGCTGTCGCTCAGCCTCGGCTTCTTCGGCGTCACCGGCTTCGGCGGCTACCGTTTCGTCGGCCTGGCCAATTACCGGCGCATGCTGGCCGACCCGCTGTTCCTGGAGAGCCTGAAGGTCACCCTGCTCTATGTCGTGCTGCTGGTGCCGAGCCTCTATGTCACCGGGCTGGGCCTGGCCCTGCTGGTGCACCGGCGCAGCCGCTTCTCCGGCCTGTTCCGGACCCTGTTCTTCCTGCCGCACATGGTCAGCCTGGTGGTGGTCGGGCTGATCTGGCAGGTGCTGCTGATCGACAAGATCGGCGTGATCAGCCGGTTCTCGGCCGCGATCGGGCTCGGCGGCCTGTCCTGGCTCGGCGATCCCAGCCTGGCGCTGTACGCCATCGTCGGCGTCAGCGTCTGGTTCCTGATGGGCTATTACATGCTGATCTTCCTGTCCGGGCTGCAGGACATCCCCCGCGAATATCTCGACGCCGCGCGGATCGACGGCGCCGGGCCGGTCGCTGCCTTCCGCCACATCATCCTGCCGCTGCTGCGCCCGACCAGCTTCTTCGTGCTTCTGGTGTCGACCGTCGCCGCGGTGGCCGGGTCCCAGACCTTCGACCTGGTCTATGTCATGACCAAGGGTGGGCCGGCCAACTCCACCGCGCTGGCGATCTATTACATCTACGAGCAGGCCTTCCAGTTCGGCGAATACGGCTACGCCGCGGCAATGGCCTCGGTGCTGGTCGTCATCCTGCTGGCCTTCACCGCCATCCTGTTCCGGGCCACGCGCGGCGGGCGCTTCGACTATGACTGACGCGACCGCTCTCCCCGCCCGCGCCTTCCGTCCGGCCGGCACCGTCTGGTTTCTGGCCTCGGCCCTGGCAGCGCTCATGACCGTGGCGCCGCTGCTGTGGATGCTGTCGATTGCCTTCAAGGGGCCGGATGAGATCTTCGACCCCGGCCTGATCCCGGCGCGGCCGACCTTGGACAACTTCCTCTACGTCTTCACCGAGGTCGATTTCCTGCGCTTCCTGCTGAACACGCTGGTGGTGGCCGGGTCGGTGACGGTGATCGCCCTGCTGTTCCACTCCATGGCCGGCTACGCCCTGGCCCGGCTGCGCTTCCCGGGGCGCGAGGCGATCTTCCTCGGCATGTTCGCGACCTTCCTGATCTCGCTGCCGGTGATCATCGTGCCGCTGTTCATCCTGGTGCGGCAGCTCGGACTGGTGAACTCCTATGGCGGGCTGATCATCCCGGCGATCTTCAACGCCTTCGGCATTTTCCTGCTGCGCCAGTTCTACCTGAACGTGCCGCGCGAGCTGGAGGAAGCGGCGTTCATCGACGGCGCCGGCTATTGGCGGGTCTATTGGAGCATCGTGCTGCCGCTGTCGCGGCCGATCCTGGCTGCCCTGGCGATCTTCTTCTTCCTGGCCAACTGGAACGCCTTCCTGTGGCCGCTGACCATCACCACCGACCCGAAGCTGTGGGTGGTGCAGGTCGCGGTCGCCAGCTTCCAGGCCCAGTACTCCGCCTCCTGGAACTACATCATGGCCGCCTCCACCGTGGTGGCGCTGCCGACCCTGCTGCTGTTCGTGCTGTTCCAGCGGCAGATCATCGAATCGATCAAGACCGGCGGGCTGAAATAGCCGCCGCCACGGGAGACCACATGATGCAGAGCAATGCCGGATTGTCGCCGCTGCGCGGCCTCGCCAAGCTGCGCCAGGCCCGGACCCGGCGCTTCTCCAGCTGGGACCGCACCGGCGGCAATGACGACCGGCTGCACATCGCCCCGGGCGAGACGGTGACGATCGCCGAGACCTCGGGTGCCGGCGTGGTCACCCATATCTGGGTCACGGTCAACTGCGCCAGTCGGCATGCGCTGCGCAAGATCGTGCTGCGCGCCTGGTGGGACGGCGAGGCCGAGCCCAGCATCGAATGCCCGCTGGGCGATTTCTTCGGCATGGGCCACGGCCAGACCCGCAACTTCGCCAGCCTGCCGCTGCAGATGAGCCCGCAGGACGGCCGCGGCTTCAACTGCTACTTCCCGATGCCGTTCGGCAGCCAGATGCGCTTCGCCGTGACCAACGAGGCCGAGCACGAGCTGCAGTTGTACTACTATATCGACCTCGAGCTGCACGACGCGCTGGAGGACGGCCTCGGCCGCTTCCACGCCCAGTGGCGCCGGGCCGCGCCGCAGCCCTTCGTCGAGGGAGCCCTGACCAACGAGGAGGTGCTGTTCGGCGGGGTCAACACCGACGGGGCGAAGAACCACACCATCCTCGACGCCGCCGGGCACGGCCATTATGTCGGCTGCCTGCTGAGCGTCTATTCGCTGCGCCGGTCGCGTAGCTGGGACTGGTACGGCGAGGGCGACGACATGATCTTCGTCGACGGCGAGCCCGGGATCTCGGTGCCCGATGCCGGCCGCAGGCGGCAGATCGCGGCCGAGGCGCCGCAGCCGGTGATCGCCGACCGGCCGGAGAGCGCGCTCGGCGCCAACGACGCCTGGCCGCCGACCCTGCACGGCACCGGCACCGAGGATTACTTCAACACTGCCTGGTGCCCGAACCAGGAGTATTCCGCCCCCTATCACGGCATCATCGCCGGCGGCGGCCCGAACTGGCAGGAGCCGGTGACGCTGTACCGCTTCCACATCGAGGACCCGGTGGTGTTCCGGCGCTCGATCCGGGTGACCATCGAGCGCGGCCATGCCAACCGCCGCGACGACGAGGTGTCGAGCACCGCCTTCTGGTACCAGGCCGAGCCGCACAAGCCCTTCCCGCCCCTGCCCGTCGCGGTGGACCGCCTGCCGAGCTTCCGGGCACCGTTCGAGGAGCGGGGCTGACGGGTCAGGATGCGCGTGCCGCCGCCCTGCGCCGGTCGGCCCAGGCCATCAGCGGGGTCGCGGCGACGCCGTGCAGCAGGATCGACGCCAGCACCGTGAAGGACGCGATCGCCCACAGCCGGCCGGCGTCCGGAAACTCGGCCCGGCCCAGCGCATAGGCCATGTAGTAGAAGGTGCCGAGGCCGCGGATGCCGAAGAACGCCATCAGCCCGCGGGCGGCAGGCGGCAGCGGCGTGCCGATCAGGCTGACCCAGCCGCAGAGCGGCCGGATGACCAGGAGCAGGGCGCCGCCGACCAGGGCATCGGCCCAGCCGAGCCGCGCGAGCGCGCCGGTCCCGATGGCGACGCCGAAGACCAGCAGCACGAGCACCATCAGCACGCGCTCGATCTGCTCCGAGAACTCGGCCATGGCGCCGTGGAAGTCGTTGCTGCGGTCGGTAGCCCGCAGCGTCACCGCGGCGATGAACACCGCGACGAAGCCGTAGCCGGAGGCGAGCTCGGTGACGCCGTAGGAGATCAGGGTGACGCCGACCGCGACCAGCCCGTCGCCGGTTCGGGACAGCTTGAGGCGCGGCAGCCGGAAGGTCAGCCAGCCGAAGACGCGGCCGGCGGCGCAGCCGATCACGGCGCTGCAGCCGATCTTCCAGACGACGTCGACGGCCAGCCAATGGCCCCAGACCGCCTGCAGCGGCGTGGTCGCGAGCGTCATCGCCAGCACGACGAAGGGGAAGGCCAGGCCGTCGTTCAGCCCGGCCTCGGAGGTCAGGGCGAAGCGCACCTCGCCGCCCTCCTCCTCCCCCGGCGCGCCGACCTGCACGTCGCAGGCCAGCACCGGATCGGTCGGCGCCAGCGCCGCGGCGATCAGCAGCGCCGCCGCCCAGGTCAGGCCGAGGGCTGCCCAGCACAGCACCGCCATGGCGGCGATGGTGAGCGGCATGGCGAGGCCGAGCAGCCGCCAGGTCGCCTGCCAGCGACGCCAGCCGAAGGGCCGCTCGATCCGCAGCCCCGCCCCCATCAGCGCCACCAGGACGACGAATTCCACCAGCTGCTCCAGCACCCTTTGCTGGAGCAGGAAGCCGGAGATGCGGTCCATCCAGGGACCGTGCGGCGCGACGATGCCGATGCAGACGGCGACGATCGGCAGCGACAGCGGCAGGCGGCGGACCACCAGCGGCAGCCAGGCCGACAGCAGGACCATCAGGCCGAGGACGATGATGACGGCGGTCGAGGTGTCGAACGTCTCGGGCATGCCCGGCAAACAGCAGGACCGGCGTGCCGGTTTCCTCCCTTATTGTCCCGAAAGGCTCAGATGGTCCCTGGCTACGACATCGGTTCGAGCGTGCCGCGCGATTCGCGGCGCTGCCGGACCGTGCCGATCCGCTCCGCATGCGCCTCGCCCCAATCGGCCAGGGGGCCCAGCGCCTGGTTGAGCGAGGCGCCGAGCGCGGTCACCGAATACTCCACCCGCGGCGGCACCTCGTGGAACATCTCGCGGTGGACCAGGCCGTCCGCCTCCATCTCCCGCAGCTGCTGGATCAGCATCTTCTCGCTGATTCCTGGCACCAGCCGCTTCAGCTCGCCGAACCGGCGGGGCTCGACCTGGATCTCCCACAGGATCAGGGCCTTCTATTTGCCGCCGATGACCTCCAGGGCGGGTCCCAGGCCGCAGCTGTAGGGCTGCTCTCCCCTCATGATGTCCTCGCGTGCCGATTGTCTTGCAATGCCGCAATTCTTACTTCTTGGTAAGTACCTGACTTTTAAGTAGGTACTTGAGGAAAATCAAGGAGCCCGTACCTTCCGATCAGACCGAGCGAGCCGAATCCGGCCTCGGGCGCAGCAGGAAGGGCGAGACCCATGGACGCCGAACCGACCACCATCGATGCCCCCGAGGATGCGGCGGCGGACGCGACCCTGCGGGTCAACGGCCGCTCACGGCAGCTCAGGATCGATCCTCGCGTCACGCTGCTCGACGCGCTCAGGGACCATCTCGGCCTGACCGGGACCAAGAAGGGCTGCGACCGCGGCGAATGCGGCGCCTGCACGGCGCATGTCGACGGCCGCAGGGCGCTGTCTTGCCTGACGCTCGCGGTCATGGCCGAGGGCCGCGAGATCACCACGATCGAGGGGCTTGCCGAAAGCGACCGGCTCCACCCCGTGCAGGCCGCCTTCATCGAGCATGACGCGTTCCAGTGCGGCTTCTGCACCCCGGGGCAGATCATGTCGGCGGTCGCCTGCATCCGCGAGGGGCATGCCGGCTCGACCGACGAGATCCGCGAGTTCATGAGCGGCAATCTGTGCCGCTGCGCCGCCTATCCGCAGATCGTCGCCGCGGTGCGGGCCGCGGCGACCGCAACCGGGATCTGACCCATGCAGAGCTTCGCCTATGAGCGGGCGGCAACCCTCGCGCAAGCGATCGGGGCCGCGGCCGAGCCGGAGACGGCAGTGATCGCCGGCGGCACCGAACTCCTCAACTGGATGAAGGACGGCATCACCGCGCCGCGGCGCCTGGTCGACCTGAACGGCCTGTCCGGCCTCGATGGCGTCGCGATCGACGATCGCGGCCTCAGGATCGGGGCGCTGGCCCGGATGGGCGACCTCGCCGAGCATCCGGCGATCCGGCGCGACTGGCCGGCGGTCTCGCAGGCGCTGCTGCAGAGCGCCTCCGCCCAGATCCGCACCATGGCCTCGATCGGCGGCAACCTGATGCAGCGCACGCGCTGCCCCTATTTCCGGGCCGAGGTCGACCTGCCCTGCAACCGGCGCCGGCCGGGCAGCGGTTGCGCGGCGCTGGCGGGCGAGGACCGGTCGGCCGCGATCTTCGGCTGGACCGAGCAATGCGTCGCCACCCATCCGTCGGATGTGGCGGTGGCCCTGGCCGCGCTCGACGCCGTGGTGCATGTCGATGGACCCGAGGGGCCGCGCGCGATTCCGGTCACGGAGTTCCATTGCCTGCCCGACCACGGATCGGTCCGCGAGACCGTGCTGGAGCCCGGCGAGCTGATCACCGCGATCGAGGTGCCGGCCACCGCCGCCGCGCAGCGATCGCACTACCTCAAGCTGCGCGAGCGGGCGTCCTACGAATTCGCGCTGGTTTCGGCGGCGGTCGGGCTCGACCTCGACGGCGCCGTGATCCGCGAGGCGCGGATCGCGCTCGGCGGCGTCGCGGCGAAGCCATGGCGCCTGAGGGAGGCGGAGGACGCCCTGCGCGGCGTGACGCTGGCGGACGAGCCCGCCCTGCGGCTCGCCGTGGACGCCGGCTTCGCCGAGGCGCGGCCGCTGCGCCGGAACGGCTTCAAGGTGGAACTGGCCAAACGCGCCGTCATCCGGGCGCTGCAGATCGTGGGAGGCGTGGCATGAGCGGCGGAATCGGGCAGGCGGTCAGCCGCCGGGACGGTCCGGCGAAGGTCACCGGCGCGGCGCTCTACGCCGCCGATACGCCGGCGGACGGCGCCGTTCACGCGGTGATCGTGCCGGCGACACGGCCGAAGGCGCGCATCACGGCGATCGAGCTGGGCCGGGCATCCGCCGCGGCCGGCGTGATCGCCATCTTCACCCATGAGAACGCGCCGCGCTTCGGCCACGTCACCGTGGTGCTGGCGGAGGACAACCTGCCGCCGCTGCAGGGCGATCGAATCCTGTACGAGGGACAGCCGGTGGCGCTGGTGGTCGCCGGGACGCCGGAGCAGGCGACGGAGGCGGCGCGCCTCGTCCGCGTCTCCTATGACGACGAGCCGTTCGAGGCGGACTTCCTCGCTGACCCGGAACGCGCCGAGCCGGTCGCCGAGTTCTTCGGCCTACCGCTCGACACCGCCTGGGGCGACGTGGCGGCGGCTTGGGGCGAGGCCGATGCCGGGACCGAGGCCGTCTATGTCACGGCCGACCGGCACCACAACCCGATCGAGCCGGGGGCGATCCTGGCGGTCTGGCAGGACGGGCAGCTCACCGTGCATGACTCGACGCAGGGGGTGGCGGAGGAGCGAGATGCGCTGGCCCAGGCGCTCGGGCTCGATCCGGCGCAGGTGCGGGTCCGCAACGATTTCATCGGCGGCAGCTTCGGCGCCAAGCTCTGGGGCCTGCCGCACCAATTGCTCGCGGCGATGGCGTCGCGGCAGCTGGAGCGCCCGGTGAAGCTGGTGCTGACCCGCGCCCAGACCTACACGGCCTGGGGCTACCAGTCGGCGACCCGCCAGACGGTCGCCCTGAGCGCCCGGGCCGACGGCAGCCTGACCGGCCTCCATCACGACGTCGTCGCCGCGGGCTCCCATATCGGCCATTACATCGAGGCGGCGGGCTGGGACACGCCGGCGATCTACGCCACGCCGAGCTTCAGGATCAGCCATCGCCGCAGGCGGCTCGACCGCGCCAGCCCCTCGGCCATGCGCTCGCCCTTCGGCGGCGTCGGCCTGGTCCCGGTCGAGATCGCCATGGACGAGCTCGCCGACCGCCTCGGCATGGACCCGCTGGAGCTCCGGCTACGAAACTACGCCGAGGCCTATCCGGCCGACGGACGTCCCTTCTCGTCCAAGCGGCTCAGGGAGTGCTACGCGGAGGGGGCACGGCGGTTCGGCTGGTCCGGCCGGTCGGCGGCGCCGCGGTCGATGCGCGACGGGCGGGACCTGGTCGGCTGGGGCATGGCGACCGCCGTGCTGCGGGCCTTCCGCTTTCCGGCCACGGCGCGGACCGGCATCGGCCGCGACGGCCGGGTGCTGGTCGAGACCGCCACCCATGATGTCGGCCAGGGGCTGAGCACGATCCTCCGCCAGATCGCCGCCGATGCGCTCGGCGTGGCGGTCGAGCGCGTGGATCTGGCGATCGCCGACACGGCTTTGCCCAAAACCACCTTCACCGGCGGCTCCTCGACCTCGATGAGCGTCGGCTCCGCCGTGCAGGCCGCGGCCGCAGCCCTGAGGGAGAAGCTGACCGAGGCCGGCGCCAACGGGCCGGAAGGCTATGCCGGCGCGCTGGCGCGGCTCGGTCTCGAACGGCTGTCGGCCGATGGCGAATGGGCGCCGGACGACAACGAGGCGACCCCGCCGATCTTCAGCTTCGGCGCGGTGTTCGCCGAGGTGCGGGTCGACCAGGACATTCCGATCCCCAGGGTCAGCCGCGTCGTCGGCGTCTACGACGCCGGCCGGATCCTCAATCCGAAGACCGCGCGCAGCCAGATGACCGGCGGGATCATCTGGGGGATCGGCCAGGCGCTGCTGGAGCGCTCGGAGATGGACACTCGCCTCGGCCGGTTCCTGTCGAAGAACCTCGCCGGCACCCTGGTCCCGGTGAACGCCGATGTGGCCGAGATCGACGTCGCCTTCATCGAGGCGTCCGACCCGCATGCCAGCCCGCTCGGCGCCCGGGGCATCGGCGAGCTGAGCGCCATCGGCATCGGCGCGGCGGTCGCCAACGCCGTGTTCCACGCCACCGGGGTGCGGGTGCGCGAGCTGCCGATCCGGCCGGAGCATCTGATGGGGTGACGGGCCCGCCCTTGCCGCTCGCCGCAGCCGGAGGCTCACCCCTTCAGCCCGGTATGGGCCAGCCCCTCGATGAACTGGCGCTGGGCGATGACGAAGACGATCAGCACCGGCAGCGCGGTCAGCGTCACCGCCGCCAGCTGGACGTTCCACATCGGGCCGCCATAGGCGTCGACATATTGGGTCAGGGCTTGCGGCAGGGTGAACTTCTCGGTCGAGGACAGGAAGACGATCGGCTCGAGATACAGGTTCCAGCTGTGCAGGAAGGTGAAGATGGCGACGGCGCCCAGCGCCGGGCGGGCCAGCGGCAGGGCGATGCGCCAGAACAGCCCGAACCGGCCGAGCCCGTCGATCCGCCCCGCCTCCTCCAGCTCCGGCGGCAAAGTGATGAAGAACTGGCGCATGATGAAGGTCGCCAGCACGCAGGGCGCGCCCAGGATCGGCACCAGGATCAGCGGCCAATGGGTGTTGACCAGGCCGAGCCCGAGGAAGAAGCGGAACAGCGGCACGATCGTCACCTCGCTGGGCACCAGCAGCGCCAGCAGCACCACCATGAACACCAGGTTCTGGCCCGGGAAGCGGATGCGGGCGAAGGCGTAGCCGCCGAGCGAGGCCACCGCCATGGTGCCCAGCGTCACCACCGCGGCGATGTACAGGCTGTTCCAGTACTGCAGGGCGAAGGGCTGCAACTCGAAGACCTGCCGATAGGCGTCGAGGTCGAGGCGGCGCGGCAGCAGCGCCGGCGGGAAGGCGAAGATCTCCTGCACCGGCTTGAAGGACGAGGTCACCATCCACCAGGTCGGGAAGACGAAGGGGATGGCCAGCACGCACATCAGGCCATAGACGGCCAGGCGCGCGCGGGGGGTGAGCTCAGCCTTCATGGAACACCCAGCGCTTGCGCAGCTGCCACTGCGCGAAGGTCAGCACCGCGACGATCGCGAACAGCAGCACCGCCAGGGCCGAGCCGTAGCCGAAGGCGTGGAACTGGAAGGCCTGCTGGTACAGGTAATAGACCAGCACGGTGGTCGAGATCCCCGGCCCGCCCTGGGTCAGCACCGCGATCTGGGCGAACACCTGCAGCGACCCGACGATGGTGATGATCGAGGTCAGGAGGATGGTCGGGCTGATCAGCGGCAGGGTGATGCGGCGGAACTGGCCGACGCGGCCGGCGCCCTCGATCCGCGCCGCCTCGTACAGGTCGCGCGGCACGGTCTGCAGCGCCGCCAGGAACAGCACCATGTTCAGCCCGACATTCTTGAACACCTGGACCACGATCACCGACAGCATCGCCGAGGTCTCGCCGCGCAGCCAGTTGGGGCCGGTGATGCCGAACACGGCCAGGATGCCGTTGATGCCGCCATCCTTCTGCAGCAGGAAGCCCCAGACGATGGTCCAGGCCACCAGCGACACCACCACGGGCGAGAAGAACAGCGCCCGGAACACCGTCATGCCGTACAGCCGCTGGTTCAGCAGCACCGCCAGCAGCAGCGCCAGGCTGAGGTTCAGGACCACGAGGCCGATCGAGAACAGGGCGGTGGCGCCCAGCACGCCCGGCAGCTCCGGATCCTGCAGCAGCGCCCGGTAGTTGCCGTCGCCGACATAGTCGAAGCTGCCGGCCAGCACGTTCCATTCATGCAGGCTGTACCAGGCCACCAGCGCCAGCGGCATCAGCACGAACAGCGCCACCCCGGCCAGCTGCGGCGCCACGAACAGGTAGCCGGCCAGCGCGTCGCGGCGGCGCAGCGTCCAGAACGGCGCCCGCGAGGCGGCGGCCTCCACGGTATCGGCGGGGCCGGCCGTCATGGTGGAGGTCCGCGCCATTGTCAGCGCGCCAGCAGCGGCCGGATGCGGCCGCACACCGCCTGCAGCGCCGCGTCGACATCGGCGTCGGGCTGCCACAGCGAATCCAGCCCGGCCCGCACCACCTGGGCGATCTGGGCGTTGCCGGTGTGGCTGGGCTTCACCGCCCCGATCTCGATGCCGCGCACCACCACCGCCTGGATCTGCGCCGGCTTCAGCATCGGGTTGGCCTTGGCCAGCAGGTCGACGACGAGCTGGCTCTTGCGCGGCGGCGGGAAGAACTGCGCCAGCTTGGCCGAGTTCTCCGGATTGCTCAGGAAGGCCAGGAAGGACGCCGCGGCCTGCGCATTTGCCCCGGCCTTGAACACGCCGATCCCGGCCTGGCCGATCACCGCATATTCCCCGGCCGGCCCTTTCGGCAGAGGCACCAAGTCCCAGGCGAAGGCACCGTCCTTCAGCAGCGCCGCCCGGCTGATCTGGGTGATGGTCATGGCGGCATCGCCGGCGAAGAAATCGGCCGGCGCGCCCGGCCCCGGCATGGCCTGGTCGGTGAACACCGCCTTGTGCAGGAAGCGCATCGCCTCGGCCATCGCCGGCTGGTCGAAGCCGCAAGCCTTGCCGTCGGCGCTCCACGGCGCGGCGCCCCAGCCGTTCCAGATCGTGGCGAGGTTGTCCCACAGCTTGTAGTCGAAATCGCGTACCACCAGCCCGGCCTTGCCGGTCTTGGCGTGCACCGCGGCGGCGTCGGCGACGGCGTTGTCCCAGCTCCAATTTCCCGCCGCGATGCGTTCCATCGGCGGCGTCACCCCGGCCTGTTTCATCAGGTCGAGATTGACGAAGATGCCGAAGGGCGAGGTCGAGAGCGGATAGGCGTACAGCACGTCGTCGCGACGCCACAGCGCGGTGGCGCTGAGCAGCAGGTCGTCATAGCCGTAGCCCGGCGTCGCCCGCAGCACGTCCTGCAGCGGCAGCAGCACGCCGGAGGAGACGAAGTCCGGCGCCGAATTCTCGAAGATCCAGGCCAGGTCCGGCGCGTTGCCGCCGGCGATCTGGGTGGTCAGCGCCGTGGTGTAGCCGTCGAAGGGCAGCGTCTCGAAGGTGATCGACGCCACCTCCGGATGGTCCTTGCGATACGCGGCGGCAATGTCGTCCAGCAGCTGCAGATGCGCCTTGTTGCCGGTCCAGACCGTCATCCTGAGGGCGGTGCCCTCCGCGCGGGCCGGGGCACCGAAGGCCGCCGCGACCAGCAGGCCGGCCGCGGCGGTGGCGAAGATGCGGCGTCCGAACGTCATGGCGTCCTCCCCTTGTTTATCCGTTGGTTCCGGCCGTGCCGGTCAGTAGCCGGCGACCTCCGGCCAGCGCAGCTCGACCCCCTGCCCCTCCAGCCGGGCCTGGAAGGCGGCCAGCCGGTCCGGCCGCGTCCGCACCGCGCGCGGCGGCAGGTCGTGCTGCAGGCACCAGGCGGCGAGATGGCCCGCCACCTCGCCGATGTTCCATTCCACCGGGTGCAGCCGGTAGCAGCCATTGGTGATGTGGGTGGTGCCGATCGCCTTGCCGGCCGGCAGCAGGTTCTCCATCCGCCGCGGCAGCAGCGCGCCGAGCGGGATCTCGAACGGGCAGCTGCCGACATCGATGTAGTTGTCGCCGCCGGTCGAGGGGTGCAGGTCGATCCGGTACATGCCGACCCCGACGGAATCAGTGTAGCGCACAGCCCCGCGGGCACCGCGCACCGCCAGCGACAAATCCTGCTCCACCACGGTGGTTTCGGCGCGGATGCGGCGGGATTCGCGGATGTAGGGCGCCTGCGCCAGCCCGTCGAGCGTGCCGGTGACGTCGCTGCGCAGCCGCAGGCCGGGGAAGCCGGCGCCGCCGTCCAGCCGCGGCGCCTCGGTCTGCAGCCAGTACAGGACGCAGCGCGACAGCTCGGCCGCGCCGGCCAGGTGGCGCTGCGCCTCTGCCTCCGGCACCTCGAACACCGGCCCCTCGAAATAGTCGATCATCGGCCAGTTCACGAGGGTGATGTCGCTGGCATAGGTGCCGCCGGTGAAGTTGCGGCGTGCGGCGATGCGCCGGAACGTCCACAGGTTGCCGTCACCCGGGTTCAGCCGCTGGTCGGCGTTGACCGCCAGCGAGTCGTCGTCCGGGTTCGGGGTGAAGCTGCGCTCGGTGATCTCCAGCGTGCGCGGATGCGGTGACCGCCAACCCAGCAGCGGCCCGCCCCAGAACTCCGGCCGGTAGTCGCGCCAGAAGGCGTAGTTCGCCGGCCGGTCGATGACATGGTTGCCGTCGACATGGTCGATGGCGAAGCAGATCGACACCGCCTGCATGTTCAGCGGCTGCGCCGTTTCCGACCCGCTCGGCTCCCCCGTCTCGGCCCGGGATTCGAAGCCGGTGACATATTCGGTGCCGGTCAGCGGCAGCAGCGCGCCGGTCTCGGTCGCGTCCAGCACATACCGACCGGATGCCACGATGTCCGGCCCGCCGTCGCGATGGACCAGGCGGATGGCGCGCACCCGGTCGCCGTCGACATCCGCGGCCACCGGCCGGTAGGGCTGCAGCACGCGCAGGCGGCCGGAGCCGCGCCAGGGCGCCAGCATCGCCTCGATCACCGCTAGGCCGACCCGCGGCTCATGGCACAGCCGGCTGACCCAGCCGGCGCCGGGGTTCAGGTCGCGCCAGGCCCGCGCGCCTTCGGTCAGCGGATAGTGGCGGCGGTAGTGCTCGCGGATGCCGTCGCGCAGCGCCCGATAGCTGGCGGTGACGCCGAAGCGCTCGACCCAGGAATGCTCGTCCGGCGGCACCGCCTGGCTGGTCAGCTGGCCGCCGAGCCAGTCGTACTCCTCGGTCAGGATCACCGAGCGGCCGGATTTGAGCGCCGCCAACGCCGCCGCGACGCCGCCCAGACCGCCACCCACCACCAGCACATCCGCATCGAATTCCCGGGTCAATTCCGTCGTCCCTTCCGCTTGTCCGGCGTCCTGTCCGGTACTGGGCCGAGGGTCTGCCCCTCGGCCAACTCGCAGGGCAGCAGCCGCTGCCGCCCCTCCTCCTCCCCGCCCATCACCAGGGTCAGGATCTCGACCGCCTGCCGTCCCATCTCCTCCCGCGGGATGCGGAAGCAGGTGAAGGCGATATCGGTCGCGACCGGCCGGGTCGGGTTGCCCAGCGCGACCAGCGACAGATCGTCCGGCACCGCCACGCCGCGCTCGCGGGCCGCCCGCTCCAGCAGCACGGCGTCGGCCTGATCCTCGACCAGCGCCACGGTGATGCCCGCACGCAGCAGCCCGTCGACGAGATCGCCGGGATCGCGGTCCTGTACAGGCTCGTGGATCCCTTCCACCCCCGCCTCCTCCACCGCGGCCCTGAAGCCGGCCCAGCGGTCGTCGGAGGATTCAGCACCCCGGCCCACACCGACGAAGGCCAGGTGGCGATGACCGAGCGCCACGGCCTGCCGAACCAGCGCGGCGGTGGCGGCGGCATAGTCGGCACCGACATAGGGCACCGGGCCGCCGGCATCGTCGCGACGGCCGATGGCGACGAAGGGGTAGCCGCCGGCGACCAGCCGGGCCAGCTCGTCCCGGTCCAGCGTCCGGCCCAGCAGGATGCAGCCATCCGCCAGGCGCAGCCGGTTGTTGTCATGGAAGATGCGGCGGCGCCCGTCGGTCACCGGCGCGCTGGTGAACAGCAGCAGGTCATAGCCGAACCGCTCCGCCGCCCCTTCGATGCCCAGCAGGAACGGCGTGTAGAAATCGGCCTGGCCGCTCGGGAACACCGGCTCATAGGTGAAGACGCCGAGCAGCTGGTTGCGCCGCCCGACCAGCTTCTGCGCCGCCGGGTCGGCGACATAGCCGGTGGCCCGGATCACCTCCAGCACCCGGTCGCGGGTCTCCTGCGGGATCCGGGCCGAGCTGTCGCCGCGCCGGTTGAGCACCAGCGACACGGTCGCCTGGCTGACC
The DNA here is from genome assembly GCF_052113205.1 of Inquilinus sp. YAF38. Taxonomy (NCBI): domain Bacteria; kingdom Pseudomonadati; phylum Pseudomonadota; class Alphaproteobacteria; order Rhodospirillales; family Rhodospirillaceae; genus Inquilinus; species Inquilinus sp. YAF38. The sequence continues at coordinate 17,416 of NZ_JBFRCU010000080.1, forward strand.
CCCGCCTGCCGCGCGATGTCTCGCTGCGTCAGCCTCGCGCCCCCTCCCGGCATCGCGTCGCCTCTTGATAATACGTATTATCTGAGATAATAATCAAATCCTGCCGGGGCGGTCAACCCTCGACTGGGTTCTCTGAACTTGGCGAGAAAGGCCCGACCCGGGGCGTGGTGGGGGATAGCCCCGGGTCGGGCTGGCTGCTCTGGGAAGTGGAGCGCCACTCCTGAGACGAAGCCGAGCGGCCTTCTATTCCAAGATTCTGATCATGCCACCGCGGGCAGCCGGTCCAGCAGCTTGTCGAGCGTGATCGGATAGTCGCGCACCCGCACGCCGGTGGCGTTGTGGACGGCGTTGGCGACCGCCGCGGCCACCCCGCAGATGCCGAGCTCGGCGACGCCCTTGGCCTTCATCGGCGACGAATACGGGTCGGTCTCGTCGAGGAAGATCATGTCCTGGTGCGGGATATCGGCATGGACCGGCACCTCGTAGCCGGCGAGGTCGTGGTTGACGAAGAAGCCATGGCGCTTGTCGACCGCGAGCTCCTCCATCAGCGCCGCGCCGACGCCCATGGTCATGGCACCGATCACCTGGCTGCGCGCCGATTTGGGGTTGAGGATGCGGCCGGCGGCGCAGACCGAGAACATGCGCCGCACCCGGATCTCACCGGTGGCGGCATCCACCGCCGCCTCGACGAAATGGGCGCCGAAAGTCGATTGCTGATGGGTCTCGGTGACGTCGCCGAACTCGATCGTGTCCTCGGCGACCAACTCGCCCTCCCCTGCCGCCCGGGCCAGCGGCGCGCTGCGGTTGCCGGCGCGAACCTGGCCGTCGGCGAACACCGCCTCGGCGGAGTTGAAGCCGAGCTTCTGCGCCACCGCCTCACGCAGCTTGACGCAGGCGGCATAGACGCCGGAGGTCGAGCTGGCGGCACCGAACTGCCCGCCCGAGCCGCTGGAGACCGGGAAGCTCGAATCACCGAGCCGCACCACCACCTTGTCGAGTGGCACGCCCATCATCTCCGCCGCGGTCTGGGCGATGATGGTGTAGCTGCCGGTGCCGATGTCGGTCATGTCGGTCTCGACCGTCACGTCGCCGCGGGCGTCGAGCCGGACGCGGGCGGCGGATTTCACCAGCATGTTGTTGCGGAAGGCGGCGGCAACGCCCATACCGATCAGCCAGCGCCCGTCCCGCGTCTGGCCGGGCTTCGGGTTGCGCTTGCTCCAGCCGAAGCGTTCGGCGCCGGTGCGCAGGCATTCGACCAGATGGCGCTGCGAGAACGGCCGCTCGGGCTTCTCCGGATCGACCTGGGTGTCGTTGCGGATGCGGAACTCGACCGGATCGAGGCCGAGCTTCTCCGCCATCTCGTCGATCGCGATCTCCAGCGCCATCATGCCCGGCGCCTCGCCCGGGGCGCGCATCGCATTGCCCTCGGGCAGGTCCAGCACGGCGAGCCGCATCGCCGTCATCCGGTTGGCGCCGGCATACAGCAGCCGGGTCTGGTTCACCGCCAGCTCGGGCCCGCCGCCGGGCAGGTCGCCGGACCAGCTTTCATGGCCGATTGCGGTGATCCTGCCGTCCCGGTCGGCGCCGATGCGGATGCGCTGGATGGTCGCCGGGCGATGCGTGGTGTTGTTGAACATCAGCGGCCGCGGCAGCGTCACCTTCACCGGCCGCCCGGCGGCGCGGGCACCGAGGGCCGCCAGCACCGCATCGGCCCGCACGAACAGCTTGCCGCCGAAGCCGCCGCCGATGAAGGGCGAGATCAGGCGAACCTTCTCCTTGGGGATGCCGAGCGTCTTGGCCACGTCGCCGACGCCCCAGTCGATCATCTGGTTCGAGGTCCAGACCGTCAGCCTGTCCCCATCCCAGGCGGCGATCGAGGCATGCGGCTCCATCATCGCATGCCCCTGGTCGGGCGTGGTGTAGGTCTCGTCGAGCCTGACCGGCGCGGCGGCGAAGGCGCCTTCGAAGTCGCCGACCGCGGTGTCGGCCGGGCCGCCGAACTTGGGCTCCGGCTTGGTCGCGGAGTCCCTTGCCGCGGCAAGGTCGAATGCGCCCTCGCCCCGGGCATAGTCGACGCGGATCAGTTGCGCCGCGGCGCGAGCCTGCTCGAAGGTCTCGGCGACCACCACCGCGATCGCCTGGTGATAATGGTCGATCTCGGGGCCGCCGAGCAGCCTGGCAGTGTTGTAGTCGCCCTTGCCGAGCTTGCCTGCATTCTCCGCCGTGACGATGGCGAGCACGCCGGGCGCGGCCTTGGCGTCGCCCAGTTCGATCGCGGCGATCCGGCCCTTGGCGATGGCCGCGCCGACGACATGACCATATGCCGGGTTGGGCACGGCGTCGTGCCGCTCATAGGCATAGGGCGCGGTGCCCGTGGTCTTCAGCGGGCCGTCGATGCGGTTGGTCGGCCGGCCGACGACCTTCAGCCGGTCGATCGGATTGGTGGTGGCGGGGGTGTCGAACTTCATGGCTCAGGCCCTCGCTTCGGCCAGCACCGCGGCGAGCGTGCGCTCGGCCAGCGGCAGCTTGAACGCGTTCTCGGGGGTCGGTTTGGCGCCGGCGAGCAATCGCTCGGTGACGGCTTTGGCGCCGCGCGGCAGCTCGGCCTCGGCCGCCTCCACGCGCCACGGCTTGTGCGCCACGCCGCCGAGGGCGACGCGGCCGGTGCCGTCCGGCTGTACGATCGCCCCGACCGAGACCAGCGCGAAGGCGTAGGACGCGCGGTCGCGCACTTTGTGATAGATCTGCCTGCCACCGACCGGCTTGGGCAGCGTCGCCGCGGTGATCAGCTCGCCCGGTTCCAGCACCGTCTCGATATGCGGCGTGTCGCCGGGCAGGCGGTGGAATTCGGCGATCGGAATGCTGCGGGTTGCGCCGTCGGCCTTCACCGTCTCCACCGTCACGTCGAGGGCGCGCATCGCCACCGCCATGTCGCTGGGATGGGTGGCGATGCAGGCCTCGCTCGTGCCCACCACCCCGAGCTGGCGGCTGAAGCCGCCGATCGCGGCGCAGCCGCTGCCGGGCTGGCGTTTGTTGCAGGGCTGGTTGGTGTCGTAGAAATAGGGGCAGCGCGTGCGCTGCAGCAGATTGCCGGCGGTCGTCGCCCGGTTGCGCAACTGGCCGGAGGCGCCGGCGAGCAGCGCCCGTGACAGCAGGCCGTAGTCGCGCCTGACTCGCCGGTCGGCGGCAAGGTCGGTGTTGCGCACCAGCGCGCCGATGCGCAGGCCACCTTCCGGCGTCGGTTCGATCCGGTCGAGCCCGAGGCCGTTGACGTCGATCAGATGTGCCGGCGTCTCGATCTCGAGCTTCATCAGGTCCAGCAGGTTGGTGCCGCCGGCGATGAACTTGGCGTCGCCGGTACGGGACGCGGCCGCGGCGGCGTCGGCCGGCGAGCGCGCGCGTTCATAGGTGAAGGACCTCATGCCTGCCTCCCTGCGACCTCGGTGATCGCCTCGACGATGTTGGAATAGGCGCCGCAGCGGCAGATGTTGCCGCTCATCCGCTCACGCAGTTCGGCTTCGGTCAGCTGCGGCTGCGCGGTGAGATCGGCGGTGACATGGCTCGGAATGCCAGCCTTGATCTCGTCCAGCACCGCCACCGACGAGCAGATCTGGCCGGGCGTGCAGTAGCCGCATTGATAGCCGTCATGCTTGACGAAGGCGGCCTGCATCGGGTGCAGGTCGTCCGGCCGGCCCAGCCCCTCGATCGTGGTGATGCTGTCGCCGTCATGCATGACGGCCAGGGTCAGGCAGGAATTGATCCGCCGTCCCTCGACGATCACGGTACAGGCGCCGCACTGGCCGTGATCGCAGCCCTTCTTGGTGCCGGTCAGATGCCGGTGCTCACGCAACGCGTCGAGCAGCGTGGTGCGGGTGTCGAGGTCGAGGTCGCGGGCCTCGCCGTTCACGGTGAGGGTCAGCTTGGTCATGACGGGTGCTCCGGCAGTGGCGGCTGCGGCATTGGCGATCGACGGTGCCGTCGTCATCGCCACGGAGGCGGCGGTGCCGATCATCAGGCCGCGCCGGCTGATTGCGAGTTCGCCGAGGGTCTGCATGTGTCCCAATCCCCATTTCGCTGGCGGTTGTTGGCATGTCGGGCGATTCAGCCGTCGGACCGTATCCACGGCCGAGGCGTGATTGGCACGCCAGGGGCGCGCCCGGGATGTGGCTCGCCGCTACCTGCATCGGGGCCAATGCCCTGCCGCCGGCAAGAGTTCCGCTCCCAGGCACCCCCGTCACGGCGACGGTCAACTCTTGATCTAGGCGGATCGACGGCGACGATTAGGCATCCGACGGCGCATGGGCCTATCGACCACGCTCATCAATTCACGCCGGGCGTCGCCGAGACCTGCGGGAACGGCCGCGGCGGGAGCGGCATTGCCTGGACAGGAGGTGTGTCATGGCTCGACATCGATATTTCGTGAGCCCGAACAAGGGTAACTGGGCGGTGAAGGAGGACGACACGCGGCTCGGCGACTTCCCGACCCAGGCCGCGGCCCGGGACTGGGCCCGCGACATGGCCCGCCAGGTTTCCGCCGGCGGGGAGGACGCCCAGGTCGTCGTCCAGGGCCGCGACGGCCGGATCAAGGAGGAGCGGACCTACGGCCACGATCCGCGCCGCCATCCGGGGTAGACCGGGGCGCGCCGATCCGGCGCCGAAAACGACAAAGCCCCGCACGAGGCGAGGCTTTGTCGTTGAAATCGCTTGGCGTCCCCTAGGGGATTCGAACCCCTGTTACCGCCGTGAGAGGGCGGTGTCCTAGGCCTCTAGACGAAGGGGACTGAGGCGCGGGCCCGGATATAGGGGAGCCCGCGCGCCGACGCAAGAGATTTCCGTCGGTTTTCTGACAGCCCTACCCGGCCGCCGCCACGGCACCCGGCGCGAGGCAACGGCGCGCCCGCTCCAGCACCGTCTCGATGGTCGCGGCGTCGGTGTCGAAGGCGCCGACGAAGCGCCAGATCTCGCCCTCCCAATGCGCCGCGACCACGCCCTGGCGCTTCAGCCCCTCGGCCAGCGCCGCCGGCAGGCGGACGAATACCTCATTGGCCTCGACCGGATGCAGCAGCTCCACCCCCGGCAGCGCCTGCAGCCCCTCGGCCAATTGCCGGGCCCGGGCGTTGGCGTTGCGCGCGAGCCGCAGCCACAGCCCGTCGGCCAGATAGGCCTCGAGCTGGGCCGAGACGAACCGCATCTTCGACAAGAGGTGCCCGGCGCGCTTGCGGCGGAAGGCAAAATCCGCCGCCTTGTCGGGATCGAAGAACACCACCGCCTCGGCCATGATGCAGCCGTTCTTGGTGCCGCCGAAGGACAGCACGTCGACCCCCGCCTTCCAGGTCAGCTCGGCCGGCGAGCAGCCCTGCGCCGCCCCCATCTGCCCTGCCAGCGCATTGGCGAAGCGCGACCCGTCCATGTGCACCGCCAAGCCATGGCCCCGCGCCACCTCGGCCAGCGCACCAACCTCGGCCGGGCTGTAGACCGTGCCGGATTCGGTCGCCTGCGACAGGCTCAGCATCGCCGGCTGGCTGCGATGCACGTCGCCGCGCCACTCCGGGACGGCGGCGGCCAGGGTCTGCGGCGTCAGCTTGCCATGCGCGCCGTCGGCCAGCAGCAGCTTGGCACCATGGGTGTAGAACTCCGGCGCGCCGCATTCGTCGACCGCGACATGGGCCTCGCGATGGCACAGCACCGCGCCCCAGGGCGGGGTGAAGGTGGCCAGGGCGAGGGCGTTGGCCGCCGTGCCGGTCGGCACCGGGAAGGCGGCGACGCGGCGCTCGAACAGCTCGGACAGGCGGTCCTGCAGCCGGGCTGTGATCTCGTCGCCGCCATAGGAGCGCGCCCTGCCTGCGGCGGCGCTGGCGATCGCCGCCAGGATCTCGGGCGCGGCGCCGGCGACATTGTCGCTGGCGAGGTTGATCGGGTCGGTCATGCCGAAGTCTTCCGGTTACGGAGTGGTGGTCAGAAGAGTCGCGGCGGCGCCGGTGCGCGGGTCGATGCTGCGCACCTCCTGCCCGCCGCCGGGCAGTGTGATCAGGATCACTGCGCGATCGCCCGCGACGGTGATGCTGGTGATGCGGCTGCCGGCAGGCAGCGCGGACGGCGCGGCGGCGGTCGCCGGCGTCGTGGCGGGAGCGGCGGCGGCCGGTGCCGGGGCGGTCCCCGGGGCCAGGAAGCGGCGGCCCAATTCCCCGACGACGACGGCAGCGATCAGGATGATGACCACAAGCATCGCCCAAACGGTTATCTTCACCGCCCGCAATGACCCAGCTTCCAGACGCACCCACCACACCCCTATTCCTGGACGGGACCATTCCCGTCGTCCCCCTGGTCGTCACGATCGGCCCGGATTCCGCCGGCCAGCGGCTGGACCGCGCCCTGGCCGCCGCGGTGCCGGACCTGTCGCGGTCACGGCTGCAGGCGCTGATCGCCACGGGCTGCGTGCGGGAGGGCGAGCGGACAGTAGAAGACGCCTCGGTCAAGGTCAAACCCGGCCAGCGCTTCGAAATCCGGGTGCCGCCGCCGGTTCCGGCGGAGCCCGAGCCGCAGGCGATCGGACTTGATATCGTGTACGAGGATTCCCATCTTATCGTCATCGACAAACCGGCCGGGCTGGTGGTCCACCCCGCGGCCGGCAATCCCGATGGCACCCTGGTCAACGCTCTGCTCGCCCATTGCGGCGCGGAGCTGTCCGGCATCGGCGGCGTCGCCCGCCCGGGCATCGTCCACCGGCTGGACAAGGACACCAGCGGCCTGATGGTGGTGGCCAAGACCGACGCGGCCCACAAGGCGCTGTCGGCCCAATTTGCGGACCGCACCCTGTCGCGCACCTATCTGGCCTTGGTCTGGGGCCGGCCGAACCCTTCGGCCGGATCGATCGAGGGCGCGATCGGCCGGGATCCACGGAACCGCCAGCGCATGGCCCTCGTTAAGGCTGGAGGCAAGGCGGCGCGGACCCACTACCGGGTGCTGCGCCCGGCCGGCACCGAGGCCAGCCTGGTCGCCTGCAAGCTGGACACCGGGCGGACCCATCAGATCCGGGTCCATCTGACCTCGATCGGCCATCCGCTGATCGGCGATCCGGTCTATGGCCGACGCCCGCGCTCGGCTATCGGCCCCAAGGCCGGCGGCGACGAAACGGCGCGCAGCTTTCCGCGGCAGGCCCTGCATGCGGCGAGGCTGCGCTTCCGCCATCCGGCGGATCAACGTGAACTCGAATTCACAAGGCCCCTGCCGGGAGACATGCGACATTTGCTCGTCTCACTCGCAGGGGAAGACCGTATACCCGAGTACTGAAGTCGGGTATTATGAATCGGTCCGGATGAGTCATCCGGAAGGGCGCCCGCCTCACGAGGCCTGGGCGCCGGAGAGGGAGCAAGATTATGGCAACAGCTGCACGCCTGCCCGTCCTGGGCGCCGAATCCAATCTGAGCCGCTACCTGCAGGAAATCCGGCAGTTTCCGATGCTGGAGCCGCAGGAGGAGTTCATGCTCGCCAAGGCGTGGCGGGAGCATGGCGACACCGAATCGGCGCATCGCCTGGTGACCAGCCATCTGCGGCTGGTGGCGAAGATCGCGATGGGCTACCGCGGCTACGGCCTGCCGATCTCGGAGCTGATCTCCGAGGGCAATGTCGGCATGATGCAGGCGGTCAAGCGCTTCGACCCGGACCGCGGCTTCCGCCTGGCGACCTACGCCATGTGGTGGATCCGCGCCGCCATCCAGGAATACATCCTGCACAGTTGGTCGCTGGTGAAGATGGGCACCACGGCGGCGCAGAAGAAGCTGTTCTTCAACCTGCGCAAGCTGAAGGGCCAGCTGCAGGCCATCGAGGACGGCGACCTGAAGCCGGAGACGGTGACCAAGATCGCCACCGAGCTGTCGGTGCCGGAGCAGGACGTCATCTCGATGAACCGCCGCCTGGCCGCGCCGGACCATTCGCTGAACGCGCCGCTGCGTGTCGACGGCGAGGGCGAGTGGCAGGATTGGCTGGTCGACGAGCGCGACAGCCAGGAGGTGATGCTCGCCGACAAGCAGGAGCTCGGCAAGCGCCAGCAGCTCTTGAAGGATGCGATGGCGCATCTGAACGACCGCGAGCGCCGCATCCTGAGCGAGCGCCGGCTGCGCGACGAGCCGACCACGCTGGAGGATCTGAGCCAGGAATACGGCATCAGCCGCGAGCGGGTGCGCCAGATCGAGGTGCGCGCCTTCGAGAAGCTGCAGAAGGCGATCCGCAACGCCGCGGTCGAGGCCAAGCTGGCCCACTGACCCGCGGATCGGAATAAGGTTGAGACGGCCGGGGCATCGCTCCGGCCGTTTTCGTTTGTGTGGCCTCACCCGCCGGTGTCGATACGGATCAGCTCGGTCATCCCGGTCTTGACCGGCTCGGTCCAGCTGTCCGGCGTGTAGCGGGTGACGGTGAGGCTGCGGGAATCGGCGCTCCAGACCAGGTTGCGGAAGGTCTCCCGGCTGGCGATGCGGCGCAGCTGCCGGCCATATTCCAGCTCCCACACGAACAGGCCGGTGGTGTCGTGCCCCCAGCGGTCGGACATGCCGAAGCTGGCGGCCAGGCGCCGCCCATCGGGGCTGAAGGCCAGCTGCGGGAACAGCTGCTGCAGGCCGGGAACGAAGGCCGGGACATCCAGCGCCCCGGTGAGCAGCAAGGTCGACTGGCTGGAGTCGGCCGCGTTGCTGAGGCGGATGGCGACCACGCCGCTGTCGCCTCGGGTCTCGACATGCTCGGCCAGCACCGCGCCGTCGGGCGATCGGGCCGTCCTGACGCCCTGGCCGAACAGGCCGGGCACCTCGGCCATCGGCCGGGCCGGCAGGTCGCCATCATCGGCGACCGAGACGACCGTCGCCAGGTCCGGGACGTCCCAGAAGGTCAAGCCGGGATCGAGCGCGAGGGTATCGTCCGACACGAAGACCAGGTCCGTGCCGCCGCGGCGCAGGCTCGCCCGGGTCGCGCCGGTGCCGGCATCGATCACCTGCAGCGGCCCGTTGAAGAACAGGCCGGCGATCCAGCGGCCGGAGGGCGAGATCGCCGCGGCCCTCCAGCTGGCGTCCGGCGGCACCTGGGCCAGCGTGACCCGCGACCGGACCTGGCCGGTCTGCGGGTCGATCCGCAACAGCTCCTGCGGCCGCTGCGGCTCCTGCCCCGGCTGGCGCGACACCGCCAGCAGCGTGCCGTCCGGCGCCGCGATCATCTGCGCGAGATCCTGGTCGTCGAACACGGCCAGCCGCTGGCATGCACTGGCATGGACGATGCGGTCGAGCAGGCCGCAGGGCCGGAACTCCCCCTCCCCCCAGGCATAGACGCCGACGCCCACGGCCGCGACCGCCACGATCACCGCTGCCGCACGCTGCCATCCCCGCATGAGATCCCCCTCCGAGTCCGAAGCCGATCCTGCCGGCGAATCCGGGCGATTTCGTGAAGGCCGGAGGACGATGCGGCTATCTGTGCTTGAGCTCCAGCAGGTCCCAGAGGTTGCCGTACAGATCCTCGAACACGGCAACGGTGCCGTAGGCCTCCTCGCGCGGCGTCTCGCGGAACACCACGCCGCGGGCGGTCATCGCGGCATGGTCGCGCCGGAAATCGTCGGTGTGCAGGAACAGGAAGACGCGGCCGCCGGTCTGATCGCCGATCCGGCTCTCCTGCTCCGGCGTCGCCGCCCGGGCCAGCAGCAGGTTCGGGCCGCCGGGCGGCGCCACAAGCAGCCAGCGCTTGCCGCCGCCCATCGGCGTGTCCTCGACCAGCTCGAAGCCGAGCACGCCGGTGTACCAGGCCTTGGCCTCGTCATAGTTGCGGACCACCACGGTCACCGCGCCGATCCTCTGCCGCGTCATGCTTTTCCTCAATCGACCTTGCCGAATCCCCAGGGCGCCCGGTCCGGATTGCCGCCGCCGGCGCTGACGCTGAACACCCGCCACTGCCCAGATGGCGCGCGCACCAGCCGGAACTTGACCGCCGTCGCCCCCTGGCCGAAGCCGATGGTGACGGCGCCGTCCGCCCGCGGCTGGGGCTTACCGGCGGCGCCGTTCTGCGGCATCTGGACCGGCAGCGCGCCGGCTGCCCCAGCTGTGACCATGACGCGGTCGAACACCCAGCTCACATCCGTCTGGTCCCACTGGTCCATCGGCGGGAATGCCGTCCGTATGATCTCCGACGCCCGGCCGTCCGGCAGCTTTGCGATCAGCGGCTCCATGTTGAAGGCGTAGAAATCATCGGTCCAGGCCTTCTGCGCGGCCGGGGACAGGATCCAGTAGACGGTGACGTAGTCGCGCTGGCGATAGGCGTCGACGAAGCGGGCGACCGCCGCCTCCGGGCTGTCCAGGGCCAGGCGGTCGAACGGAGTGCGCGTGGACTGGGCCGCCGCGCCCCCCGACATCACGACCAGAACCAGCGCCAGCGCTGCGACGAAGCGGCGTGGACTCACGAGCATCTCCCTTCCTGTGCGACCACGGACTATGGCGCGATCGTCGGCGGCGGCACCAGCGGCGTTCCGGCGGCGCAGAGCGGGCAATCCTCCGGCCGCCACATCCCGCGCTCCAGCGCCGCCAGGGCCAGCAGCGTCACGCCCTTCGCCGCCGCGATCCGGCCGGCCGCCTCGCCGAGGGTGAGCAGGCAGGCGATCCCGGCTGGCAAGGCGCCGTGGCGCCGCAGCTCCGCCAGCGTCAGGCCGAGCGCCGAGCCGGCATTGATCGCGTCGTCCACCACCAGAACCCGTCGCTCGGCCAGCGTGGCGGCCAGCGGCGGCGGAATCCGGTACTGCACTGTGCCGTTCTCGACCGAACGCTCGGCATGGATGAAGCCGAGGCCCAGCTCGGCCGCGATGAACTGCGCCAGGAAGGCCCCGCCGGTCAACGGGCCGCAGACGATCTCCGCCCGCAGCCCCGCCGCTTGGCCAGCCAGCGCCGCGGCCCAGCCGCGCATCCGGGCGGCATCGAGGAACAGCGAATCGAGGTCGAGCCACAGGTCGCCGTGATGGCCCGACTCATAGAGGAAATGCCCACGCGTGGCGGAGACCGCCTGCAGCAGCGCCTGTCCGATCCCGTCCGTCATCCGCCCGCCCTCCCCGGCCGCGTCATCATGTCCGCGAACCGCGCTGCGGCGAAGCGTTGCCTTGTTGCCCAGAAACTATGGCTGGCCGGTGGTCTCGCACGGCGTGAACTACGGTTTTCGACCGGCAAGGCCGTCTGTTCATCACCCTCGGCGAGCGCTCCAAGCCACAGTTCCGCGGCCAGGCGCAGCTTCTCGACTCGCATCTCGGCAAGGTGCCGTCGATCGGCGTGTCCGGCATGGCCTTCTACACCGCCGACGCGATGCCGGGCTGGCGCGGCGACGTCTTCGTCGGCGGCCTGGCAATCCCCAAGCTGGTACGGCTCGAGCGCGACGGCGACCGGATCACCGGATCGGAGGACCTGCTGGAGGATCTGTCCTTACGCATCCGCCAAGTGGTGCAGGGCCGGGACGGGGCGCTGTACCTGCTGACCGATGAGAGCGACGGCGAGATTCTGCGGGTGGGACCAGCCGGGTAGGCGCGAGGACGGCCGAGCCATCCTCTCCTTCCCAAATCGTCATTGCGAGGAGGCGAAGCCGACGAAGCAATCCATGCCTCCGCTCGTGCGGCCCTGGATTGCTTCGCTGCGCTCGCAATGACGGTGTGGGATAGACGCCGACCATCAGCCAGCGCCAACGACCTCAGTCCGCGAACGGATCCCGCACCAGGATGGTGTCGTCGCGCTCGGGGCTGGTCGAGAGCATGGCCACCGGCGCCTCAATCAGCTCCTCGATCCGGCGGATGTACTTGATCGCGGTCGCCGGCAGGTCGGCCCAGGAGCGCGCGCCCTTGGTGCTCTCCTCCCAGCCGTCCCACTCCTCATACACCGCCTTGGCATTGGCCTGGGCCGACTGGCCGGCCGGGAAGTGCTGCAGCACTTGGCCGTCCAGCTCGTAGCCGATGCAGATCTTCAGCGTCTTGAAGCCGTCCAGCACGTCGAGCTTGGTCAGGGCGATGCCGTCGATGCCGCCGGTCTTCGCCGCCTGCCGCACCATCACCGCGTCGAACCAGCCGCAGCGCCGCGGCCGGCCGGTGACCGTGCCGAATTCATGGCCGCGCTCGCCCAGGCGGCGGCCGATGTCGTTCTCCTGCTCGGTCGGGAACGGGCCCGAGCCGACGCGGGTGGTGTAGGCCTTGGTGATGCCCAGCACATAGCCGATGCCCTTCGGCCCGATGCCGGAGCCGGCGGCCGCCTGCCCGGCGACGGTGTTGGACGAGGTGACGAAGGGATAGGTGCCGTGGTCAATGTCCAGCATGGCGCCCTGGGCGCCCTCGAACAGGATGCGCTTGCCGTCGCGCTTCAGCGCGTCCAGCCGCTCCCACACCACGCCGACATAGGGCAGGATCTTCGGCGCCACCTCGCGCAGCTGGGCCAGCAGCTCGGCCGGGTCGACCTCGTCGGCGCCCAGCGCGCGCAAGAGCGCGTTGTGATGCGCCAGCAGGTTCTCGATCTTGCCCGGCAGCGCCGCCTCGTCGGCCAGGTCGCAGACGCGGATGGCGCGGCGGCCGGTCTTGTCCTCATAGGCCGGGCCTATGCCGCGGCCGGTGGTGCCGATCTTGCTCTCGCCGCGCGCCGCCTCGCGGGCCCGGTCCAGCGCGCCGTGCACCGGCAGGATCAGCGCCGCGTTCTCGGCCAGCAGCAGGTTCTCCGGCCCAACCTCGACATCCTGGTCGCGGATGCGCTCGATCTCGGCCAGCAGCGCCCAGGGGTCGACCACCACGCCATTGCCGATGATGCCGAGCTTGCCCGGCCGCACGATGCCCGAGGGGAGCAACGAGAGCTTGAGCACCTTGTTGCCGATGACCAGCGTGTGGCCGGCATTGTGGCCGCCCTGGAACCGCACCACCACATCGGCCCGGCTGGACAGCCAGTCGACGATCTTGCCCTTGCCCTCGTCGCCCCACTGGGCGCCGACCACGGCCACATTCGCCATCGGAATACCTCGTACTTACTAGTCTTTAGATCTCGTCGAGCCGGCCATCCCGGAGGACCCAGCCGCAGCCGAGGCGGCGCGCCTCGACGAGAGGATCGGCGCCGGGCTCCAGCCCGGCGATGGTGACATAGCCCTCGGCCCGCAGCGCGGCGCCCTCACCCCGTGCGGTGCCGCGCGGCAGGAACACCCGGCGCGGCGCCTGGGGCGGCGTGACCGCGCGCAGCACCGTGTCCATGAACAGGGTGAAGCCGGTCGCCTCCTCGCCCTCGGCGCCATTGGCGCGGTAGCGGCCGCCGCGGCCGACCTCGCCGCGGGCGCCACGGGCGAACAGGGTGAAGGCGACGCCGGTGTGGTACTCGAAGCCGCGATGCTCGACGAAGTCGACCGTCACCATCAGGTCCGGCGCCGAGGCGCGGATCAGCCGCACCACCTCGGCCAGCCGGTCCAGGATCGGCCGGGTCACCGCCGGCAGGTCGATGCCGGACAGCGCGGCCAGCGCCGCATCGGCCGGGCCGGAGGCGGCGAGCAGCCCGCCCAAGGCTGCGGCCGCGGCGCCGCCATGCTGGGCGACAGCGGCGGCGTCCTTGCGGTCGAGCGCGTGGCGCAGCGCGGTCGCGGCGCCACCGTCAACATCGAGGGCGCCGAGCAGCGCCGGCACCAGGGTCGGCTCGGTCAGGTCCAGCGCCAGCCGGTCGACCCCGACCGCCTGCAGCGCCTCGACCGCCAGCAGCGCCGCCTCGGCGTCCGCCGCGGGCTGGGCGCCGCCGATCAGCTCGGCGCCGACCTGGGCGAATTGCCGTTCCGGCCGCAGCTGGGTGCCGCGCACCTGCAGCACCTGGCCGGCATAGGCCAGGCGCAGCGGCCGCGGCGCAGCGGCCAGGCGGGAGCGGGCGATGCGGGCGACCTGCACCGTCATGTCGGCGCGCAGGCCCAGCATGCGGCTGCCCATCGGATCCATCAGACGGAAGGTGTGGCGCGCCATGCTGGCGCCGACGCCGGACAGCAGCGTGTCCTCGAATTCGACTAGCGGCGGCTTGACCCGGTCGAAGCCGTGGCCGCCCAGAACAGCCACCATGCGTTCGATCACCGCCGCCTCCTGCGCCGCGTCGGGCGGCAGGACGTCGTAGAAGCCTTCGGGGAGGAGTGCGGCGTTGGGTGCGTCGGTCATGACGTGCCGCACGCTAGGGCCTTCGCGCCCCCGGCGCAACGACGAAGGCGGCCCGATCCCCCCGCCTTGCGCTCACCCCCCATGCGCGGCGAGATACGTCGCCAGGGCATCGGCAAAGGCCCGGCTGTCGACCGCGAGATAGGCATTGTCGTTCCCGCCGTCGCGGAAGAAGCGGGTGACCACGGCGACCACGGCGTAGCCGCCCCTCTCCTTCATGAAGATCGGGCCGCCGCTGTCGCCCTTGGTCATGTCGCAATCATGCTTCAGCGTGTGGTCGCGGCGCAGCGCCAGGGCGTGGCAGCCGCTATGCGCCGTCATCCGGTCCGGCGCATCCCAGGCATAGCCGGCCTGGACCAGCGGCACCCAGCGTCCGGCCGCGATCTGCGCCTCATCGGCTGCGGTCAGCCGGTGCACCGTCATGGTGCCGGCGCGGTCGCCGATATCGGCGTCGAGCAGCAGGATGGCCCAGTCCGAGCCGTAATCGACACGCTCGTCCTCTTCTCGATCCGCCTCGGGGCGGTAGCCCGGCGCCAGCTGGATCGAGACGATCCCGGCTTCAGCCACCGCATCGTCGCCGTCGCGCCCGGCGCGGAAGCCGTTCGGCTCGTCGCGTCCCCCGTCGTCGCGGAAGAAGCAGTGGGCCGCGGTCAGCACCACCCGCCGTCCGACCAGCGTGCCGGTACAGCTGCCGCCGCTGCCGAAGGCGATCTCGCCGATCGCGGTCCAGGGCATGCGGCCGGGCCGGACCATGCGGCGGTCGTCATGGCCGTAGAAGTGGTCGCGGATGCCGGGGACGGTGTCGCGGCCCAGGCAGTCGGCGGTGTCGCTGCGGGCGGCGCAGCGGCCGGTGCCGAGGCCGGGCTCGTCGCAGACATCGTCGAAGGCGGTGGCGCAGCTGTTGATGTGGTTGCGCCGGGAATAGAGCGGCCGGCAGTCGCTGATGTCGGTGCCGTCCGGGCAGACGCCGGTGCCGATGCCGGGCTCGTCGCAGGCACCGTCGCTGGACCAGTAGCAGCCGTCATTGCCGCCGGTGCGCAGCGGCCGGCAATCGGTGCTGTCGCGGCCGGCATCGCATTCGCCGGTGCCGATTCCGGGCTCGTCGCACTGGCCGTCGAAGGCCCAGCGGCAGCTGTTGTCTCCGGTCTTGAAGCCGGCGCAGTCGGCGTCGTCGGTGTCCGCGGCGCATTCGCCCGAGCCGCCGAAGCGCTGCTCGTCGCAGGCGCCGTCCTGGGCCCAGCGGCAGGTGTCGTCGGCGATTGCCGGACCGGCCAGGGCGAACACCGCCAGCGCCGCGAGCACGGCCCTCACCGCTCAGCCGCCATGGCCGGCGACGTATTTCGCCACGGCCTTTTCGAAGGCCCGGCTGTCGACCGCGAGATAGGCCGAGCGGCTGCCCTCGTCGCCGCCGTAGAAGCGGCTGACCACGGCGACCACGGCATAGCCGCCGGCCCGCTTGATGAAGATCGGCGAGCCGCTGTCGCCCTTGGTCATGTCGCAGTCATGCAGCAGCGTGCCGTCGTCGCGCAGCGAGACGATGCGGCAGCCGACATGCTCGGTCATCCGGTCCGGCGCGTCCCAGGCGTAGCCGCCCTGCATCACCCGCACCCACCGCCCGGCCTCGATGTCGGCCTTGTCCTCCGGCTTCAGCCGGTGCACCGCCATGATGCCGGTGACGTCGCCGATATCGGCGTCGAGCTCGACCAGCGCCCAGTCGAGATTGTACCAGGACTCGCCGCCGCGGCTGCGGCCCTCGCGGAAGCCGGGCGGCAGGGTGAAGCCGGCCACGCCCGCCTGGGCCACCTGGCTGGACCCGTTGCGGCCGGCGCGGAAGCGGCGCGGCTTGTCCAGCGTGTCGTCGTCGCGCATGAAGCAGTGCGCGGCGGTCAGCACCACCCGCCGCCCGACCATGGTGCCGGAGCAGGCGCCGTTTTCGAAGATCAGCTCGCCGATCGCGCTCCACGGCATGCGGTCGACCCGGGCCAGGCGGCGCTGGTCGCGGCCGAAGAAATGGTCGCGGATCCCGGCCGGGGTGTCGCGGCCGAGGCAGTCGGCGGTGTCGCTGCGGATGGCGCAGCGGCCGGTGCCCGTCGCCGGCTCGTCGCAGATGTCGTCGAAGGCGCTGGCGCAGCTGTTGTTGCGGTTGCGCCGGGTATAGAGCGGCCGGCAATCGGTGGCGTCGGTGCCGTCGGCGCAGACCCCGGTGCCGATGTTCGGCTCGTCGCAGCTATGATCCTCGGCCCAGCGGCAGCTGTCGTCGCCGCCGGCCCGGACAGGCCGGCAATCCGCGGTGTCGGTGCCGCGGCTGCAGTCGCCGGTGCCGATCTCGGGCTCGTCGCAGCGGTCGTCGAAAGCCCAGCGGCAGCTGTTCGGGCCGTATTTGATGCCAGCGGCGTCGGCCGGGGCCGCCCAGGCCAGGCACAGCAGGGCGGCGGCGATCCACAGCGGCCGCGTCACTCGGCGTGCCTCGATTCGAGCTCCATCGACACCAGCCGGGCCAGCAGGATGGCCGGGAACAGCTGGCCGCACAGCCCTTCCAGATTGGCCAGCGAGCGGGCCAGCGGGAACACCGGCGTGATGTCGCCGAAGCCGACTGAGGTCAGGGTGGTGAAGCTGAAATAGATCATCCGCGACAGCAGCCGGACATGCTCGGTCTCCAGCGCATCGGCGAAGGCGTAGGCCTTGTCGCCGACATGCAGCACCAGCAGCGTGCCGAGCAGGGCGAAGATCAGGCCGAGATGCAGGTAAACCGCGACCGCGCCGAGGATGCAGTGCAGGTTGATGCGGCTGCGGCGGAACACATGCACCAGGATGAGCCAGCTCAGCAGCGCCAGGAAGGCGACGAACAGCAGGATATAGACCGAGGTCAGCCAGAGCTGGCCGATATAGAGGCTGAGCGGCTGCATCGGGATCAGCACCATCCCAAGGCCGACCACGGCCTTGGCCAGGCGGGTGTGGCGGGCGACGGCGAAGATCCCGGCCAGGACGATGAAGCAGAAGTTGAAGACGAAGATGTGGCGCGAGGCCTCGTGCACGGTGGCGAGCGGCCCGAACACGAAGATCGCGAGCGCCTCGAAGCCGACCAGTGCGCTGAGGCTGCGGTCGCGGCCGATCCCCGTCGATGGTGCAGTGGCGGTGGCGGGCATCGGGTCGAAGGAAACCGTCCGGTACGAAACGATCCGCCATCCTAAGCGGAATTGCGCGGCGAAACGATGGCGGATCGCGCGATCGTTCTACCTTCCTTAGGATGGAACCGGATTGGCCGCGGCGGGGTTTCGGCTGCGCGACCAGGGGAGAGAGCAGCCATGCGGTGGCAGGATCTGAGGCGCAGCAGCAATATCGAGGACCGGCGCGGCATGCGCCCGGCCGCGATCGGCGGCGTGGGCGGCATCGGCGCGATCGTGATCGTGCTGGTGGCGCTGTTCTTCGGCGTCGACCCTTCAGCCCTGCTGCAGCAGGTCGACCCCGGCTCGTCCCAGACCGAGACAGCCTCCAGCCCCGCGCCGCAGGACGAGAACTCCCAGTTCCTCGCCGCCGTGCTCGGCAGCACCGAGGATACCTGGGGCGCGGTGTTCCAGGAGGCCGGCAGCCGCTACGCGCCGCCGAAGCTGGTTCGGTTCAGCGGCGCCACCCGCTCCGCCTGCGGCTCGGCCAGCTCGGCGATGGGGCCGTTCTACTGCCCGGGCGACCGGATGGTCTATATCGACACCGACTTCTTCGACGAGCTGAGCCGCCGCTTCGGCGCGCCCGGCAAGTTCGCCGAGGCCTATGTCGTGGCGCATGAGGTCGGCCACCATGTCCAGAACCTGCTCGGCATCATGGACAAGGTCGCTGAGCAGCGCAGCCGCGGCGGCGACGGCAACGCCCTGTCGGTCCGGGTCGAGCTGCAGGCCGACTGCTTCGCCGGGGTCTGGGCCAAGCGCGGCGACCAGCAGAGCCGGTTCATCGAGCCGGGCGACATCGAGAGCGCGATGAAGGCCGCCGCCGCGGTCGGCGACGACGCGCTGCAGAAGAAGACCCAAGGGTATGTCGTGCCCGACAGCTTCACCCATGGCAGCTCGGAGCAGCGGGTGCGCTGGTTCCGCCGCGGCTTCGACAGCGGCAACCCGACCAGTTGCGATACCTTCGCGGCGCAGACGCTGTAGAAGGCATTTGCGGGCGGACGCACGCAGACCCTCCCCCGCCCCCTTGCGCAAGCTAGGGCATCTACGGATCTTTGGAGCGACAGATTGACTCGGGGAGAGGGTTGTCGATTCCCGGCGGCCCGGGGTGTGTGATTCTATGGGCGACACTTTGGGGAACCGGAGTGTCGTCATGGAGATCGATTGGTCATTGGGGCGGTTCGGGGATCGGCGCCTGGATAAAGGGGGGCGGTGCTTCTCGAGCGCATGGTGTCGTGCGCGACGGTATGCCTGCGCCGTCTGGCGCAAGGGAGCTKGTCGGCG
>NZ_JBFRCU010000081.1:0-35718 GCF_052113205.1 Inquilinus sp. YAF38
GATCACGGCATAGACCAGCGGCCGGTGGGCGCAGAGGATGCCGATCGGGATGCCGATCACCAGCGACAGGAAGGTGGCGCTGATCACCAGCGCCAGGGTCTGCATGGTCTCGGTCCAGTAGCCGAGATTGAGGATCAGCAGCAGGCCGATCACGACCATCACGACCAGTTGCCAGCGCCGGTGCAGCACATAGGCGAGGACGGCCACGAGACCGATGAAGACCAGCGGTGGCGGCCACAGGAAAACGTCGATCAGCCATTCGATGGCGGTGCCGAGTCCGATCGAGATGGCGTCGAAAACGCTGGCGAAATTGTCGGTCAGGAAATCCGTCAGGTGCTTGATCCACAGCCCGAGCGGAATCTTCTGGGACAGCAGCGCGCTCAGTTCGTCCATGCGGCGTCCTTCTTGTTCCGGACGTTTGGACGACGCGCCGCCGGGACAGCGGCGCGCCTGTCAGGGGGCGTCAGAGGCCGAGCGACGCCTTGACCGCGGCGAGGCCGTCCTTGCCGTCCAAGGTGGTGACGCCGGCCAGCCAGGGCGTCAGCACGTCCGGATTGGCCTTGAGATAGGCGGTCGCCGCCTTGCCGCCCTCCTCCCCACCGGAGGTGATCGCCTCCATCACCGTCGCTTCCATGTCGAGATTGAAGGCCAGGTTCTGCAGCAGCTTGCCGACATTGGGGCATTCGGTCAGGTAGCCGGCCCGGACATTGGTGTAGACCGTGGCGCCGCCGAAATTCGGCCCGAAATAGTCGTCGCCGCCGGTCAGGTATTGCAGCGGAAAGTTCTTGTTCATCGGGTGCGGCGCCCAGCCGAGGAACACGATCCACTCCTTGCGGCGGACCGCGCGGTCGACCTGGGACAGCATACCCTGCTCGCTCGACTCGACCAGCTGCCAGCCTTTCAGGCCGAAGGCGTCCTTGTCGATCATGCTCTGGACCAGGCGGTTGCCGTCATTGCCCGGCTCGATGCCATAGATCTTGTCGCCAAACTTGTCGGCGTTCTTGGCCAGGTCGGCGAAATCCTTGACCCCGCCCTGGGCCACGTAGTCGGGCACGGCGAGGGTGTATTTGGCGCCTTCGAGATTGGCCCTGACGCTCTCGACCGACTTGTCGTCGAGATAAGGCTTGGCGTCGCCGGCCATCGACGGCATCCAGTTGCCGAGGAACACGTCGATGTTTTTGTTCTTCATCGAGACATAGGTGACAGGCACCGCCAGCAACTCGGCCGAGGGCTCATAGCCGAGCCCCTTCAGCACCGCCGAGGTCAGCGCCGTGGTGGCGGTGATGTCGGTCCAGCCGACATCGGAGAACCGCACCTTCTGGCAGCTCGCCGGATCGGCCGCCTGGGCCGTCCCGGCCGCCAGGGCCAGCCCCAGCACCAGCCCGCTCATACGCCACGACATCATGATGCGACTCTCCTGTTTGCCCGCCTGTCCGGCAATTTTCGTTCTTTAGGGGGCAATCCCAGCCACAGAACCAGCGGCAAGGTGCCTCCGCGCGAGTCTAACGATGGCCCGCGTGCCGCCGCTGGCCGATTTCCGGCATGGCATGACGCAAACCGGACTCATTGCCCGCCGCGGCCCCGCTAGCATGCGGCCGCCGCCGCAGGAGTGGAAGCCATGACGACAGAATTCGACTACGTGATCGTCGGCGCCGGGTCGGCCGGCTGCGTCCTGGCCAACCGGCTGTCGGCCGAGCCCGGCACCCGCGTGCTGGTGCTGGAGGCCGGGCCCGAGGACCGGACCTGGAAGATCCATATGCCGGCGGCGCTGACCTACAATCTCGGCGACGACAAGTACAACTGGTACTACGAGACCGAGCCGCAGCCGGCGATGGACAACCGCCGCATGTACTGGCCGCGCGGCCGCGTGCTCGGCGGCTCCTCCTCGCTCAACGCGATGGTCTATGTCCGCGGCCATGCCTATGACTATGACCGCTGGGCCGAGGAAGGCGCCGCCGGCTGGTCCTATGCCGAGGTGCTGCCCTATTTCCGCCGCGCCGAGACCCGGGCCAAGGGCGGCGACGATTATCGCGGCGCGGACGGCCCGCTCAACGTGTCGACCGGCAGCCAGCCGAACCCGCTGTTCGACGCCTTCATCCAGGCCGGGCAGCAGGCGGGGTATCCGTTCACCGCGGACATGAACGGCTATCAGCAGGAAGGCTTCGGCAAGATGGACATGACGATCCATCAGGGCGAGCGCTGGTCGGCCGCCAAGGCCTATCTGAAGCCGGTCCGGTCGCGGCCGAACCTGACCATCGAGACCGGGGCGCTGAGCACCCGCATCCTGTTCGAGGGCACCCGCGCGGTCGGCATCGAATACGCCCAGGCGGGCCAGGTCCGCACCGCCCGCGCGGCGCGCGAGGTGATCTTGTGCGGCGGCGCCATCAACTCGCCGCAGCTGCTGATGCTGTCGGGCGTCGGCCCGGCCGACCAGCTGCGCCGCCACGGCGTCGCGGTGGTGCACGACCTGCCCGGCGTCGGCCGCAACCTGCAGGACCATCTGGAGATGTACATCCAGTATGAGTGCACCAAGCCGATCACGCTCTACAGCGTCGAGAACCCGCTCTACAAGGCGAAGGTCGGGGTGGAGTGGTTCCTGTTCCGCAGCGGCCTGACCACCTCGGCCCATCTCGAGGCCGGCGGCTTCATCCGCTCACGCGCCGGCATCCGCCACCCGGACATCCAGTACCATTTCCTGCCGTCGGTGGTGAACGACCACGGCCGCCAGCCGGGCGACCGCCACGCCTTCCAGGCCCATGCCGGGACCATGCGCGCCACCTCGCGCGGCTGGGTCGATCTGCGCTCGGCCGACCCTCGGGCCAAGCCGATCCTGCAGCCGAACTACCTGACCACCGAGGAGGACCGCGCCGACATGCGGGCCTGCGTCAGGCTGACCCGCGAGATCTTCGCCCAGAGCGGCTTCGACCCCTATCGCGGGCCCGAGATCTCGCCCGGCACCGCGGTGCGCACCGATGACGAGATCGACGCCTTCGTCCGGGCCAGGGCCGACAGCGCCTATCACCCCTCCTGCACCTGCAAGATGGGGGTCGATGAGATGGCGGTGGTCGACCCCGAGACTCGGGTGCGCGGTCTGGAGGGCTTGCGAATCGTCGACGCCTCGATCATGCCCTCGATCGTCAGCGGCAACCTGAACGCGCCGACCATCATGATCGGCGAGAAGGCAGCCGACATCATCCTGGGCCGCACGCCCTTGCCGCCGTCGAACGCCCCGGTCTACGAAGCGCTTAACTGGCAGACGGCGCAGCGCTGAAACAGGAGAACGCCATGGTCGAGATCGGGCTGCATATCGGCGGACAGGCGGTCGCGGGCAGCGGCACGCCGTTCGATACCATCAACCCGGCGACCGGTCAGGTCATCGGCCGGGTCGCCGCCGCCTCCCCCGCCGATGTCGACCGCGCCGTGGCCGCCGCCAAGAGCGCCTTCGACGGCTGGGCCGGCATGACCGGCACCCAGCGCGGCCGCATCCTGCGCGAGGCGGTGCGCCTGCTGCGCGCCAACCGCGACCGGCTGGCGCGGATGGAGGTCGAGGACACCGGCAAGCCGATCGCCGAGGCGCTGTCGGTCGACATCGATTCCGGCGCCGACGCGATCGAGTACTTCGCCGGGCTGGCGCCATCGCTGCACGGCACGCACCATGATTTCGGCCGTGCCTTCGCCTATACCCGGCGCGAGCCGCTGGGCGTGGTCGCCGGCATCGGCGCCTGGAACTACCCGCTGCAGATCGCCTGCTGGAAGTCCGGCCCGGCGCTGGCCTGCGGCAACACCATGGTGTTCAAGCCGTCCGAGCTGACCCCGATGACGGCGGTGGCGCTGGCCGGGATCTTCGCCGAGGCCGGCCTGCCGCCCGGCGTGTTCAACGTGGTCCAGGGCAAGGGCGATGTCGGCCAGGCGCTGGTCACCCACCCCGATGTCGCCAAGGTGTCGCTGACCGGGTCGGTGCCGACCGGCCGCAAGGTCGCCGCCGCCGCCGCCGGGGCGATGAAGCATGTGACCATGGAGCTGGGCGGCAAGTCGCCGCTGATCATCTTCGCCGACGCCGATGTCGAGAACGCGGTCAAGGCGGCGATGATGGCCAACTTCTACACCCAGGGCGAGATCTGCTCGAACGGCACAAGGGTGTTCGTCGAGGCGCCGCTGCACAACCGCTTCATGGACCTGCTGCTGGCCCGCACCGAGACGATGCGGATCGGCGACCCGATGGACCCGCAGACCCAGGTCGGCGCCCTGATCTCGGCCGAGCACCGGGCCAAGGTGCTGGGCTATGTCGACGCCGGGGTGAAGGCCGGCGCCCGGCTGGTCTGCGGCGGCCGCGCCCCGGCCGACCCGGCCCTGGCCGGCGGCTATTTCGTCGAGCCGGCGATCTTCGACGCCTGCCATGACGACATGTCGATCGTACAGGAGGAGATCTTCGGCCCGGTGATGACGGTGCTGACCTTCACCGATGAGGACGAGGCGGTGCGCCGCGCCAACGCGACCGAATATGGCCTGGCCGCCGGCGTCTTCACTCGCGACCTGGCCCGTGGCCACCGCGTGGTGGCCCGGCTGCAGGCCGGCACCTGCTGGATCAACAACTACAACATCACCCCGGTCGAGATCCCGTTCGGCGGGTACAAGCAGTCCGGCCTGGGCCGCGAGAACGGCCTCGCCGCGCTGGAGCACTACACCCAGCTGAAGAGCGTCTATGTCGAGACCGGCGACGTCGACTGCCCGTATTGAGCCGTCGCCGGCCACCGCCACCGGCCGAGAAGCGCCGAGGGGTGGCGGACCAGCATGTACCGCCAGGCCTGGGCCATCAACAGCCTGAGCCGGTTGTCCGGGATCAGCATGATCCGCTGCCGGGGCAGATCGAGAAACCCATCGGCGCTGGCGCTGTTCGCCGCCCAGACGGCATCCAGCCTGCCTGCCTGCATGGCGGCGCGGAAGAACCGTGTCTGCCAATGTTCATCGCCCTGGGTGTTGGCCAACACCCGTTCGGCTCGTTCGGCCCGAAGCTTGATCTCGCGGGCCGAGCGGATCGGCACATGAAACAGCTCCAGATCCTGCGCCAGGATCTCGCAAGGACCGTGCGTGAGCGCGTGCTGTCCCTTGCTCAAGGCCACCGGAGAATCGGCGACGAACCCGACCTTCGGCACCGTCAGGCACACGAATGACCGATCGAAGGATTCGACGGTGGCAGGGTCGGTATCGGCCAGTGCCGGAGCACGGTACCGGACGCTGAACAGCCCTCGCCGTCGACGATGCCGCTCAGACCGGTCCTGCACGAACTGGACCCAGCGTCCAACAAACAGGCCGGGCCTGGTCGCCGCGGCCCGAATCTGGGAGACGTCGACACTCCAGAACTCGTCGGCGTCAAACGGAAAGACGATGTTGAATCCCGCGGCGAGCGCCTGGTTTGCGGCGGCGGACATGGCCTCTGCCTGCTTCAGGACATCATGAACGACACGCTCCACGGTTACCCTGGGATTCGACTTGGCGACGGAGCACAGGAGCTCGAACGTTCCGTCCGACGACTGATCGTCAACGAAGTGAATTCGATCGAACCCTATCCTCAAGTAATGACCGACCAGAAATGGCACCAGATCTACGGTGTCTCTCAGCATGCAAATTCCACAAATTTTCGTCATGAAAATTCCTCTGCAAATTTATCAAATGATGCAGGTCCGGAGATCGTCGGTCAAATGCGTCGAACCGCACGCGGCAGGTGGATAGGCCGCCTCGCTGCTCCATCGGCGCGCCGTGTCGGCCCCCGACCTTGCCCGGGCGGGCCTGCCGGAGCATAGTCCCGCCGCCTCACGGTGACGGCCCTGGTTCATGAGCAGCTTCCGGATTCGCGACGACACCCCGCACTACACCATCCTGACCAAGCTGCAGTTGATGAGCTGGGGCCTGGTGGTGCTGGTCTGCGCCATCGCCGCGGTCGGGGTGATGCTGCTGTATTCCGCCGGCGGCGGCTCGTGGGAGCCCTGGGCCAGCCGGCAGCTGACCCGCTTCGCCACCGGCTTCATCGTCATGCTGCTACTGGCGCTGGTCGACATCCGGACGTGGATGAAGCTCGCCTATCCGATCTACGCCATCGTCTTCGCGCTGCTGATCGTGGTCGAGATGATGGGCCATGTCGGCATGGGCGCCGAGCGCTGGATCAATCTCGGCCCCCTGGTGATCCAGCCCTCCGAGCTGATGAAGATCGCCCTGGTGCTCGCCCTCGCCCGCTACTTCCACGGCTTTTCGCTGATCGAGGTGCGCAACCCGCTGGTGCTGATCGTGCCGCTGCTGCTGATCCTGGCGCCGGTCGGGCTGGTGCTGATGCAGCCTAACCTCGGCACCGCCATGCTGCTGATCCTGACCGGCGGCGCGGTGCTGTTCGCCACCGGCGTGCGGCTGTGGAAATTCGCCATCGCCATCACGCTGGGCCTGTCGGCGATCCCGATCGGCTGGGAGTTCCTGCACGACTACCAGAAGAACCGCGTCTACACCTTCCTGGAGCCTGAGCGCGACCCGCTGGGCGCCGGCTACAATATCATGCAGTCGAAGATCGCGCTCGGCTCCGGCGCCCTGTTCGGAAAGGGCTTCACCGCCGGCACGCAGAGCCAGCTGATGTTCCTGCCGGAGAAGCACACCGACTTCATCTTCGTGGTGCTGGCCGAGGAGTTCGGCATGGTCGGCGCGCTGATCCTGCTGTTCCTCTACACCATGCTGTTCGTCTACGGGCTGATGATCGCGCTCAGCGCCCGCAGCCATTTCGCCCGGCTGGTCGGCATCGGCCTGACCACGACCTTCTTCCTCTATGTCTTCGTCAATGTGGCGATGGTCACCGGGCTGATCCCGGTGGTCGGCATCCCGCTGCCCCTGGTGTCCTATGGCGGCACCGCGATGCTGACCCTGCTGATGGGCTGCGGCATCCTGCTCAGCGTCTGGATCCATCGCGAGGTGCGGGTGCCGCGCAGCGGCATCACCGACTACTGAGCCTGCACGCTTCGACCAAGGCCGAAGCGTTCGCAGGGAGCCCTCTCCGGGCCGCGGCCGTTCTTCCGTGAAAAGCGGGAGCAGCCGACATGCCTTCAGCCGACATCATCGACATCCCGCGGACGCGGCCCGGCCTCGTCCTCCTCGCCATGTGCTTCGGCGTGCTGGTGGCCCAGATCGACACCTCGGTGGTCAATCTCGGCGCCCATGCCATCGGCGCCGCCCTCGGCCTCGGGGTCGGCGCGCTGCAATGGGTGCTGGACGTCTACAACCWGGTCTACGCCACCCTGCTGCTGACCGGCGGGCTGCTGGGTGACCTGTTCGGCCGCCGGCGGATCTTCGTCGTCGGGGTCGCCATGTTCGCCCTCGGCTCGCTGGCCTGCGGCCTGGCCCCAGACGGCACCGTGCTGATCGCGGCCCGGGCGATCACCGGGCTGGGCGCCGCGCTGCTGCTGCCCGCGTCACTGTCGATCCTGGCCGCGACCTATCCCGATGCCCGGGAGCGCGCCCATGCCATCGGCATCTGGGCCAGCTGTAATGGCCTGGCCTTCGCCATCGGGCCCACGCTCGGCGGCATCCTGGTCACCGCGGCGGGCTGGCGCAGCCTGTTCTTTGTGGTCGTGCCGGTGGCCGCCCTCGCCCTTCTTCTGGCGGTCCGGTCGGTGCCCGAATCGGCCGATCCGGAGGAGCGGCGCCTCGACCTGCCGGGTCAGGGGCTTGCCATGCTGGCGCTGGGCGCCCTGACCTTGGCCGCGATCGAGGGCAACCGCTGGGGCTGGACCTCCGCCGCCACGCTTGCCGGCGTCGCCGTCGGCCTCATCGCGATCGTGCTGTTCCTGGCGGTCGAATCCAGCACCGAGGGGGCGCTGGTGCCGCTCGACCTGTTTCGCAACCCGGCCCTGTCGGGCTCGCTGATCGTGGCGCTGGCGATGACCTTCGGCATGTACGCCATGCTGTTCCTGGTCCCGGTCTATCTGCAGACCGTGCGCGGCGCCACGCCGATCCAGGCGGGGCTGGAGCTGCTGCCGATGTCGGTGATCTTCTTCCTCGTCTCGCAGGTTTCCGGCCGGCTGGCGACCCGGCTGGGGCCACGGGCGCTGATGACCGCCGGCATGGCGCTGATCGGGTTCGGGCTACTGCTGCTCGCCCGGATCTCCGCCGGCACCGGCCTGCTCTATGTCGAGACGGCGCTGCTGATCACCGGCATCGGGCTCGGCCTCAACACCGGCCCGGTGATGGCGGTGACGGTGTCGAGCGTGCCGCAGGAGCGGTCGGGCACCGCCGCCGGGCTGGTGAACACCGCGCGGATGATCGGCGCGACCCTGGGCGTCGCGATCCTCGGCGCCGTCTTTGCCGCCCATGGCGGCGACGTCAACGCTCCGGCGGACCGGCTGATCGGCGGCTTGGGGCCGGCCCTCCTGGTCGGGGGCTTGGGGGAATGTCTTGGAGCGGTCGCGGCCCTGGCCTTGATCCGTCGCGACGCGCTGGAGCGGCAGGCCGACTGAGAGCCCTCAGGCGTCGCCGCGCAGGGCGGCCTGCAGGCGTTTCAACTCCGCCAGCAGCACGGTCAGCTCGTCGCGCAGCTCAGTGGAGATGCCCTGAGCGCGGCCCTCGCGCCCGGCGCCGGCCAGCAGCGAGAGCTGTAGCTCGTCGCGGGGCTTTGCGGCCGGCTTGGTCCGGGTGACCGGAACAGGTCTCGCCGGCCCGGACTGTGTCCCGGCCTCGTCGGACGCCGCGGCGGGCGCATCGGACTCGGCCGATTTGCCCTCCTTCAGCAGGCGCTGCACGCCTTTGATGGTGTAGCCCTCCTCATAGAGGAGACGCTGGATCCGGCGCAGCAGCTGGACGTCCTCGGGGCGATAGTACCGACGGCCACCGCCGCGCTTGAGCGGGCGGACCTGGGAGAACTTGGTTTCCCAGAACCGCAGCACATGCTGCGGCACGGCGAGGTCGTCGGACACCTCGCTGATCGTGCGATAGGCTGTCGCCGATTTGCGCAGCGGCGCGGGCTTCGCTTCCGATCCTGCCATTCCGGCCATGGCTTACTCGTCGTCGTCCAGGGGAGGATTGGTGCCGTTGATGCGCCCCTTGAGCACATGCGAGGCGCGGAACACCAGCACCCGGCGCGGCAGGATCGGCACCTCCTGCCCGGTCTTCGGATTGCGCCCGACTCGCTGACCCTTCTGGCGCACGCCGAAGGTGCCGAAGGACGAGATCTTCACCGTCTCGCCACGTTCGAGCGCTTCGGAAATTTCTTCAAGCACCGTCTCAACAAGGTCAGCGGACTCATTGCGAGACAAGCCGATTTCCTGATAGAGCGATTCGCTGAGCTGCGCTCGTGTCACCGTTTCCGCCATGCCGCCCCCCCGACGGGCAATTGCGAAGAAGACCGTCGCAGGACGGTAACCTCCACAAAATAATCCGTCAATTCCAAAGCGTTGGGCGAATTTCCTCACGAGCCCCTCAGGCGAGGCCCGCTAACTGCTTACAGCAGGCTACCAGCGCACCAGGGCGGCGCCCCAGGTCAGGCCGCCGCCCATGGCCTCGAGCAGGACGAGGTCGCCGGCCTTGATGCGGCCGTCGTTGATGGCCTCGGCCAGCGCCAGCGGGATCGAGGCGGCGGAGGTGTTGGCGTGCTTCTGCACCGTCAGCACCACCTTCTCCATCGGCATGTCGAGCTTGCGGGCAGTGGCGTCGATGATGCGCTTGTTGGCCTGGTGCGGCACCAGCCAGTCGATGTCGGCCGGGGTCAGGCCGTTCGCCGCCAGGGCTTCCTCGACCACCTCGGCCAGGTTGATGACCGCGTGCTTGAACACTTCGCGGCCTTCCATCCGGACATGGCCGACGGTGCCGGTCGAGGACGGCCCGCCATCGACATACAGCTTGTCCTCGTGGCGGCCGTCGGAATGCAGATGGGTCGACAGGATGCCGGGGTCGTTGGTGGTGCCGCCGCCTTCGACCGCGCGCAGCACCACGGCGCCGGCGCCGTCGCCGAACAGCACGCAGGTGCCGCGGTCGGTCCAGTCGAGCAGGCGGGAGAAGGTCTCGGCCCCGATCACCAGCGCCGTGCGCGCCTGGCCCAGTCGGATCATGTTGTCGGCGACCGCCAGGGCGTAGACGAAGCCGGAGCAGACGGCCTGGACGTCGAAGGCGGCGCCGCGGGTCATGCCGAGCGCGGCCTGGACCCGCACCGCGGTGGCCGGGAAGGTCTGGTCCGGGGTGGTGGTGGCCAGCACGATCAGGTCGAGGTCGCTGCCTTCGACTTTGGCCATGGCCAGCGCCTTGCGGGCCGCGGCGAGCGCCAGGTCGGAGGTCTTCTCATTCGGCCCGGCAATGTGGCGGACGCTGATGCCGGTGCGCTGGACGATCCATTCGTCGGAGGTGTCGACCGTGCGGGCCAGCTCGGCATTGGTGACAACGCGGTCAGGCAGGGCAGAACCGCATCCGATGATGCGCGCGCGGCGGACTGTCATTGCGGTTGTTCGATCCCGATCGGAGCAGTCGTTGAAGCCGTCGAAGCAGCGTCGTCGCCGTTCCGACTGCCTTCGAAACGGCTGAACTCCTGCTTCACCTTATCATTGAAACCGTGGATGACCAGATCGACCCCGACGTCGATGGCATGGGCGAAGCCCTCGCCGTCGGTGCCGCCATGGCTCTTCACGCAGATGCCGTTGAGGCCGAGGAACAGCGCCCCGTTGTACTGGCGCGGATCGGTCCGGTGCCGCAGCCGGCGGAAGGCACCGCGCGCCAGCAGGTAGCCGAGCGAGGCGAGCCAGGAGGATCGGAAGCTGTGGCGCAGCCAGGTGGCGTAGAGCTTGGCCGTGCCCTCGGCGGTCTTCAGCGCGATGTTGCCGGAGAAACCGTCGGTCACGACCACATCGACCTTCCCGGCCGGGATGTCGTCGCCTTCGACGAAGCCCTCGAACCGGCCGGGGAATTCGAGCTCGCGCAGCCGTGCGGCTGCGTCGCGCACCGTATCCGG
Organism: Inquilinus sp. YAF38; assembly: GCF_052113205.1. Classification (NCBI taxonomy): domain Bacteria; kingdom Pseudomonadati; phylum Pseudomonadota; class Alphaproteobacteria; order Rhodospirillales; family Rhodospirillaceae; genus Inquilinus; species Inquilinus sp. YAF38. Next base: position 10,967 of record NZ_JBFRCU010000081.1, read on the forward strand.
TCCCTTCAGCGCCTCGGATCCGACATTCAGCAGGCCGACCGTGGGGGTGACCAGGCCCAGCACCGCCTTGGCGAAGACCGAGCCCATGATGGCGAATTGGATCAGGTTCTCGGCGTCGCATTCGATGTTGGCGCCGAGGTCGAGCATGACGCTCTCGCCGCGCAGCGTCGGAAACAACGACGCGATCGCCGGCCGGTCGATGCCTGGCAGCGTTTTGAACACGACCTTCGCCGTCGCCATCAGCGCGCCGGTGTTGCCGGCGGACACGACGCATTGCGCCTCGCCCGCGGCCACAGCGTCGATGGCCAGGCGCATGCTTGAGTTGCGCCCGCCGCGCAGCGCGGCGGAGGGCTTGTCCTCGTTGGTGATGACGTCGGCGGCATGCCGAATCGTCGACACCGCGGCCAGGGCCGACCGTTTCGCCAGAAGCGGCGCGATCCGCGCCTCGTCACCGACGATCAGGAAGTGCACGTCCGGATGGTGCGTGCGGGCGATCTCAGCCCCTTCGAGCACCATTTCCGGCGCCCGATCGCCCCCCATGGCGTCGAGCGCGATCGTCACTGGGCCAGAGGCCGCCGGGTCGGACATTCCCTATGCGGGCGCAGTCGATCAGGCGGTCGCGGTCGTCTCGGTGACAACCTCACGGCCGTGATAGTGGCCGCAGGCGTCGCAGACATGGTGCGGACGGGCCAGCTCACCACAATTGGCGCACTCGACATAGGAGGCGCCGGCCAGAGCGTGGTGCGAACGCCGCATGTCGCGCCGCGACTTCGACGTCTTCTTCTTCGGAACAGCCATTTGCTTGAACTCTCGATTCGAAAAGGCGGCACCAGGGGGGCCGCCTCGGACGGGCGTTACTTAATGGAAAAGGCGCAACGGGGCAAGGAAAAGCGATCCCTTGCCCGTCACTTACCTGCCTAGTCGCCGCCGCCGCCCTTGAGCACGGCGAAGGGGCGGCGCGTCTTTGTCTCCCCCTCCGGCAGCTCGGCCGCGGGCTCCGGCGCGTCGGGCGAGCGCGGATAGGGATCGAGCGCCAGCAACAGGTGCTGCGCCGCCAGCTCGCCCAGATCGATGCGGCCGTCGGCCAGCGGCTCGACCTCCGCCGCCAGCGGATCGACCTCGACCTCCGCCTCGTCCCGCCCCGCCGCATGAGCGAAGACGGCCTCGACCTCGTCCTCGACCGCGGCAGGCACCGGGTCCAGCGTCACCACGCAGCGCTGCACCACTGCGGCGGTGAGCGTGCCGGTCACCACCACGGTGTCGCCGCGTCCGGGCGTCAGGGTGAGTCGGGCCTGCAGTGCGCCCAGCGCCAACAGGTCGAAGCGGCGGGCGAGCCCGGCGCGCTCGGCCTCGTCGGCCTCGATCATGATCGTCCGGCCGCCGCGCGGCAGGGTGTTGACGCCGACCACGCGGCTGAATTCAGGGGTCGTCATCAGGCTGCCTCCACCATCTCGGGCGCCGGGCCGAACAGGACCTCGCCGGCCAGGAACGCCGCCACCGGCTGTGCCGCCAGGCCGGCGACCTCGCGGCGCAGATAGACGGCGACCGCCCTCACCTGCCCCGGCTCCGGCTCGACCGTGCCATAGAGGTTACGCCGCAGCGCCGCGTCCAGTTCCTGCGGATCGGCGGCGGCCAGGCCATGGTCATAGGCGACGACGCGGCCGTAGAAGCCGCGCCCCATCGCCTTCACCTTCTTGCCGATGCTGAAATCGGTGACGCCGATCTCGCGCAGGCTGAGATCCATGTCGCTGACCATGTGGTCAAACAGGGCCTGGGCGAAGTCCGGCGCCGGCGGTGCCTCGCGCTTCAGCCGGTGCAGCACCAGGAAGGCGTGCAGGGCCAACGCCTCGAACCGGCCGTCCAGCGTGTCCGGCACGCCGCAGGCGGTGTAGAAGGCGGGGCTGCGCGCCTGCTCGACCAGCTTGACGTAAAGCTCGGCGGCGACGCGTTCGCGGCGGTGGCGGGTGAACAGCTTGGACAGCACGGGATCGATCGGTTTCTGCGCGAAGGACGGCGATATTGGTCGAACTCCACGTGGTGTGCTAGAGGGAAGCCTTCAATTGGGAGCCCTCAGGGGCGCGGAGACATGAGGCGATGACGGAAAGAGCAAGGGTCGTCCGGACCATGGCGGCCGGCCTGCTCGTGGCGGCGGCGCTGACGGCCTGCACGCCCCGGGTGGCGACGCGCGGCAACCTCGTCGAGGATTACCGGCTCGAGCAGGTCCACACCGGCACCAGCACCAAGGCGGATGTGGCGACGATCCTGGGCACCCCGACCACGGTGTCCACCTTCGACGACAACACCTGGTACTATATCGGCCAGCGGGTCGAGACGGTGGCCTTTTTCGCCCCCGAGGTGACCAAGCGCCGGGTCCTGCGCATGCAGTTCGACCCGGCCACCAGCACGCTGACCGAGCTGAAGGAGCTGAACCTGGAGGATGGCGAGCAGGTGGCGCTGGTGTCGCGCGAGACGCCGACGCTGGGCCGCCGCATCGGCATCCTGGAGCAGTTCCTCGGCAATATCGGCCGGTTCAACAACGACGGCACCGGCACCGCGACCGCCCGCGGCGCGCCGGTCGGGCAGGGCGGCGTCGCCAGCTCGGTCGCCGGCGGCAACTACTAGCCGCCAGCCGACGGCGACCAAAACCCCGGCGCCGACGGCGCCGGGGTTTTGGTCGTGAGCGAAACGATCAGTGGGCCAGGATCGCCAGCAGCAGCAGGGCCACGATGTTGGTGATCTTGATCATCGGGTTGACCGCCGGGCCGGCGGTGTCCTTGTAGGGATCGCCGACGGTGTCGCCGGTGACGGCCGCCTTATGCGCGTCCGACCCCTTGCCGCCGTGGTTGCCTTCCTCGATGTACTTCTTGGCATTGTCCCAGGCGCCGCCGCCCGAGGTCATCGAGATGGCGACGAACAGCCCGGTGACGATGACGCCGAGCAGCATCGCCCCAAGCGCGGAGAACGCCGCCCCGCGGCCGGCGATCGCCTCGATCACGAAGTACAGCACGATCGGCGCCAGCACCGGCAGCAGCGACGGCACGATCATCTCGCGGATCGCGGCCTTGGTCAGCATGTCGACCGCGCGCTTGTAGTCCGGCCGGCTGGTGCCGGCCATGATGCCGGGATCCTCGCGGAACTGGCGGCGCACCTCCTCCACCACCGATCCGGCGGCGCGGCCGACCGCGGTCATGCCCATCGCGCCGAACAGATAGGGCAGCAGGCCGCCGATCAGCAGGCCGACCACGACATAGGGGTTGGCGAGGGAGAAATCGAGCACCAGACCCTGGAAATACGGGTGCTCGCCCGGGTTGGAGATGAAGAAGTTCAGGTCCGAGGTGTAGGCCGAGAACAGCACCAGCGCGCCGAGGCCGGCGGAGCCGATGGCATAGCCCTTGGTCACCGCCTTGGTGGTGTTGCCGACGGCGTCGAGCGCGTCGGTGGTGACCCGGACCTCCGCCGGCAGGTCGGCCATCTCGGCGATGCCGCCGGCATTGTCGGTGACCGGACCGTAGGCGTCGAGCGCAACGACCATGCCGGCCAGGGCCAGCATGCTGGTGACCGCGATGGCGATGCCGAACAGGCCGGCCAGCAGGTAGGTGACAATGATGGCGACGCAGATGATCAGCGCCGGGATCGCGGTCGATTCCATCGAGATCGCGAGGCCCTGGATCACATTGGTGCCATGGCCGGTGGTCGAGGCCTGGGCGACCGACTGCACCGGCCGGAAGTTCGTGCCGGTGTAGTATTCGGTGACCCAGATCAGGAGGCCGGTGACGACCAGACCGCTGACCCCGCACAGGAACAGCGAGAAACCGCTGAAGGTGACGCTGCCGCTACCGCTGCCGACTGTGTAATGAGTTCCGAGGCCGACCACCACCCAGGTGACCAGCAGGATGCCGACCAGCGACAGCCCGGCCGAGACCACGAAGCCGCGGTACAGCGCCCCCATGATGTTGTTGTTGGCGCCGAGCTTGACGAAGAAGGTGCCGGCGATCGAGGCCGGGATGCAGATGCCGCCGATCGCCAGCGGATAGAGCATCATCCACGACATCGCCGCGGAGCCCGCGAAGAAGATCGAGGCCAGGACCATGGTGGCCACGGTGGTGACGGCATAGGTCTCGAACAGGTCGGCGGCCATGCCGGCGCAGTCCCCGACATTGTCGCCGACATTGTCGGCGATCACGGCGGGGTTGCGTGGGTCGTCTTCTGGGATGCCGGCCTCGACCTTGCCGACAAGGTCGGCGCCGACATCGGCACCCTTGGTGAAGATGCCGCCGCCGAGACGGGCGAAGATCGAGATCAGCGAGGCGCCGAAGCCGAGCGCCACCAGCGGATCGATCAGGCCGCGGCCGCTGGCGCCGGAGGCGAGCAGGATGGCGTAGTAGCCGGCGACGGCGATCAGGGCCAGGCCGGCCACCAGCATGCCGGTGACGGCGCCGGAGCGGAAGGCGATGGCGAGGCCGGCAGCCAGGCCCTGGCGCGACGCCTCGGCGGTGCGGACATTGGCCCGGACCGAGATGTTCATGCCGACATATCCGGCAGCGCCCGACAGGACCGCGCCGATAATGAAGCCGATACCGACCGAGATGCCGAGAAGCAGCGAGACGATGATGGCGATGACCACGCCGACCACGCCGATGGTGAGATACTGCCGGTTCAGATAGGCGCCCGCGCCTTCCTGAATCGCGGCGGCGATTGCCTGCATTCGGGCATCGCCCGGACTGGCCGACAACACGCTCCGTGAAGCCCACACGCCATAGGCTAACGCGCCGAGGCCGCAGGCCAGCACGAAGACAAGGACCGCTGACATCATTTTCTTGAGTCCCTCGCCCCTGTTGATGACGCACCGGCCCGCTTCAGGCCGGCTCCGCTTCTTTTGCGCGGAAACGATGCCAGAGCAGGAAGGTCAGGGCAATCAGCGTGAAATTTCTTTGCTTTGCGGCCGCCGGGAAGGCTTGCAAGGCAGCGATTCGGGCGGTTTGAGGGCGTTTCGAAGCGGCGACGCGGTCAGAAATGCCGCCAGCCGGTCAGCGACTCGACGGGCCTGCCCAGAGGGTCGAGCAGACGCACCCCCTGCCCCACGGCGATCCGGCCGATCCGCGTCACCGCGGTGCCCGCCGCCACGGCCGCCGCCTCGATCGCGGTGCGGGCCGAGATCGGCGCGCTGAACAGCAGTTCGTAGTCCTCGCCGCCACCCCAGGCCACGTCCTGCAGGGACGGGTCGAGAGCGATCGCAGCGCGGGCGGCGTCGGACAGCGGCAGCGACGCCAGCTCGACCTCCGCCGCCACGCCGGAGGCGTCGCAGAGATGCGGCAGGTCGCCGGGCAGCCCGTCCGACACATCCATCGCCGCATGGGCCAGGCCGACCAGGGCACGGCCGAGCGCCATGCGCGGGTCCGGCACGCGGTGGCGCTGCGCCAGCGCGGCGGCGGCGTCGGGCGCCAGCCCCGGCAACCGGCCGAGGATCACGCGCAGGCCCAGCGTCGCGTCGCCGAGGGTGCCGCTGACATAGAGGTCGTCGCCGGGCTTGGCGCCGGACCGGCGCAGCATCGCGCCCTGCGGCACCGTCCCGAAGGCGGTGACCGACAGCACCGCGGTACCCGGGGTCCGCACCGAATCGCCGCCGAGCAGCCCGATGCCGTACAGCGCCTGGTCGGCCGCCAGCCCTTCGACGAAGCGGTCGATCCAGCTATCGTCCGGCTGGGCCGGCAACGCCAGGGTCAGGGTATAGGCGAGCGGCGCCGCGCCCTTGGCCGCCAGGTCCGACAGGTTCGAGCGCAGCAGTTTCTGGGCCACCCGCATCGGATCCTCGTCCGCCAGGTAGTGGACGGTCTCGACCATGGCGTCGGTGGTGACCACGAGGTCGCGGCCCGGGCCGGAGTCGAGCAGCGCTGCATCGTCGGCCAGGCCGAGCGCGCCGGGCATCGCCCGGGCCAGCGGCCGGAAGTAGCGGTCGATGCGCTCGAACTCGCCGAGGCCCATGGCGGCTCCTGCGGTCAGCCGGCGCGGGGCTCGCCGTCCCGGGGTTCATGGGGCCGCTGCTCGCGGGCGATGCGGTCGAGCACCGCATTCACCATCGCCGGCTCCTTGCCGCCGAAGAAGGCGCGGGTGACGTTGACGTATTCCGAGATCACGATCGGTGCCGGCACATGCAAATTGGCCAGCAGCTCCCAGGCGCCGGCCCGCATCACGCAGCGCAGCAGCAGGTCGAGCCGGGCCAGCGAGAACTGGCTGTCGAGCGCGCCGGAGACCAGGGCGTCGACCTCGTCGCTGCGCACCCGGCTGCCGCGCACGATGTCGCCGAACAGCGGCGCGTCGGGCTCGACCATCGCCTCGCCCTCGATCGGCTCGCCGAAGCGGTGATGGACGAACTCGGCGATCACCTTGTCGAGCGGCGTGCCCGACTGCTCGAGCTGGTACAGCGCCTGGACGGCGGCCAGGCGGGCGGCGCTGCGGCGGGCCTTGGCGGAGGGTTTGGGAATCGCCATCGGTCAGGCCGTGAGTTGCTTGAAATGCCGCTTGAGCTCGATCATCGCCAACGCGGCCCGGGCGGCGCCGCCGCCCTTGTCCATCTCCGCGACCCTGGCGCGGGCCCAGGCCTGGGCCTCGGTCTCCACGGTCAGGATGCCGTTGCCGATGGCCAGGCCGTGRCGCAGGGCGAGGTCCTGCAGGCCGCGGGCGCTCTCGTTGCACACGGTGTCGTAATGCGAGGTCTCGCCACGGATGACGCAGCCGAGTGCGACATAGCCGTCGAAGCGGCGCGCCGAGGTCGAGGCGATCTGCACCGCGGCCGGGATCTCCAGCGCCCCCGGCACGGCGACACGCTCATAGGTGGCGCCGATCTGCTCCAGCACCGCGACGGCGCCGCGCGCCAGCTCGTCGGTGATGTCCTCGTAGAACCGGGCCTCGACGATCAGGATGTGCGGCGCCGGCCCCATGAAGGACACGGGCCGCTGTTCTTCGGTCTTGGCGACCATCTCAATCCTCCTGGAGGCCAGCGATGGCGCGCTGCTCGACCACGGTCAGGCCGTAGCCGTCGATGCCGACGATGGTACGCGGATGGTTGGACAGCACGATCAGCTTGCGCACCCCGAGGTCGAGCAGGATCTGGGCGCCGACGCCGTAGTCGCGCAGCTCGTGCCCGCTCTCCTTCGCCGGCATGCCCTCCAGCCGCCGCTGCAGCCGCTCGCTCAGGCTGTCGGGCTGCGGCTCGCGAATCAGCACCACGACGCCCCTGCCCTCGCGGCCGATCTCGGCCATCGCCCCGTGCAGGATGCCGGCATTGCCGCCCCGGACGTCACCGAGYACGTCGTCCAGCACGTTCAGCGCATGCATCCGCACCGGCACCGGCTCATCGCCGGAGATGTCGCCCTTCACCAGCACGACATGCTCGGCGTAGCGCGCGGTGTTGACATAGACCAGCATCCGCCATTCGCCGCCCCAGCGGCTCGCGATCGTGGTTTCGAGCTTGCGCTCGACCAGCGATTCTTTGCAGCGGCGATAGGCGATCAGGTCGGCGATGGTGCCGATCTTGAGGTTGTGGAACTGGGCGAACTTCACCAGGTCCGGCAGCCGGGCCATGGTGCCATCGTCGTTCATGATCTCGCAGATCACCCCGGCCGGGTACAGCCCGGCCAGGCGCGAGATGTCGACCGCCGCCTCGGTGTGGCCGGTGCGCTCCAGCACGCCGCCGTCGCGCGCCACCAGCGGGAAGACATGGCCGGGCGTGGCGACATCGGCCGGACCGCAGGCCGGGTCGATCGCGACCGCGATGGTGCGGGCCCGGTCGGCCGCCGAGATGCCCGTGGTCACGCCCTCGCGCGCCTCGATCGAGACGGTGAAGGCGGTCTGGTGGCGCGAGGCGTTGCTGCGGGTCATGAGCTGCAGGCCAAGCTCGTCGATCCGCTTGTGCTCCATCGCCAGGCAGATCAGGCCGCGGCCGTAGCGGGCCATGAAGTTGACCGCCTCGGCATCCGCCATCTGCGCCGGGATCACCAGGTCGCCCTCGTTCTCCCGGTCCTCGTCGTCGACCAGGATGAACATGCGGCCCTGGCGCGCCTCCTCGATGATCTCGTCGATCGGCGAGAGCAGCGCCTGGTCGTCGGGACTCAGCCGGTTGTCTTGCGATCCCGCAGCAGGCGCGCCGTGTACCGCGCCAGCATGTCGATCTCCAAGTTCACGCGGCGATCCGTGCTTAAGCTTCGAAAGGTCGTGCATGACTGCGTGTGCGGAATGATGTTGACGCCGAAGCGGCAGGTGCCGGACGGGGTGTCGGCGACCTCGTTGACGGTCAAAGAGACGCCTTCGATGGCGACCGAGCCCTTGGAGGCGATGTAGTCCGCCAGCTCGGCCGGAGCCTCGATGGTGAAGCGGACACTGTCGCCCTCGGGCCGGCGGTCGACGATGGTGCCGACGCCGTCGACATGGCCGTAGACCAGATGGCCGCCGATCTCGTCGCCGAGCCTGAGCGAGCGCTCGAGATTGACCTCGGTGCCGACAGCCCAGTCGCCCAGCGTGCTGCGCGACAGGGTCTCGGCCGACGCCTCGACCGCAAAGCGGCCGGGGCTGGTCTCGATCACGGTCAGGCAGACGCCGTTATGGGCGACCGACGCGCCGATCTCGATCGTTGACGTGTCGAAGGCCGTCTCGATGATGTAGCGGGTGTCGCCTCGCCGCTCGATCGCCGCGACGCGCCCCACATCGGTGATGATGCCGCTGAACATGGCGGGCACCCTATGACGGTCGCGCTGTGGTTTCCAGCGAAACCACACGAAACCAGACGCCGGTCAGGGTCGCTCGCCGCGCAGCTGCTCGACGAAGTCGCTGAAGGCGCCGGGTTCCTGGAAGTCGCGATAGACCGAGGCGTAGCGGATATAGGCGACCTTGTCGACGCCGCTCAGCGCCTTCATCACCATCTCGCCGATCGACTTGGACGGGATCTCGCTCTCTCCCGAGCTTTCGAGCTGGCGGACCAGCGAATTGACGATCCGCTCCAGCCGCTCGATGTCGATGTCGCGCTTGCGCAGGGCGATGCGCATCGAACGCAGCAGCTTCTCGCGGTCGAAGGGCTCGCGCTGCCCGCCCGACTTGATCACCGTCAGCTCGCGCAGCTGGATCCGTTCGAAGGTGGTGAAGCGGGCGCCGCAGGCCGGGCAGAAGCGCCGACGCCGGATCGCCGAATTGTCCTCCGTGGGCCGCGAATCCTTCACCTGGGTGTCGTCGTGGCCGCAGAATGGACAGCGCATCGGTGCCCCCGGAAATGGTTTCGCCCACAGCGAATGGATACCATCCGTTGTGGGCGAACCACAATCTATCGAGTGTCGGGCCGGACGGATTCCAGTCCTGGAGGACGTCAGAGGTCCGGGTAGATCGGGAACCGGGCGCAGAGGGTCTCGACCCGGGCCCGCACCGCTTTCTCGACCGCCGAGTTGTCCTCGGGGTTGGCGGCCAGGCCGTCCAGCACCTCGACCGCCATCTCGCCGATCTGGCGGAACTCGGCCAGGCCGAAGCCGCGCGAGGTCGCGGCCGGGCTGCCCAGGCGGACGCCGGAGGTGATGGTCGGCTTCTCCGGGTCGAACGGCACGCCGTTCTTGTTGCAGGTCATGCCGGCATGCTCGAGGCTGGCCTCGGCCGCCTTGCCGGTCAGCTTCTTCGGCCGCAGGTCGACCAGCATCAGATGCGTGTCGGTGCCGCCGGAGACGATGTCGAGCCCGCCGGCCCGCACCGTCTCGGCCAAGAGCTTGGCATTGTCGACCACCGCCTTGGCGTAGAGCTTGAACTCCGGCCGCAGCGCCTCGCCGAAGGCCACCGCCTTGGCGGCGATGACGTGCATCAGCGGGCCGCCCTGCAGGCCGGGGAAGACCGAGGAGTTGATCTTCTTGCCGATCTCCGGGTCGTTCGACAGCACCATGCCGCCGCGCGGGCCGCGCAGGGTCTTGTGCGTGGTGGTGGTGACGATGTGGGCGTGCGGCAGCGGGCTGGGATGCACGCCGCCAGCGACCAGGCCGGCGAAATGCGCCATGTCGACCATCAGATAGGCGCCGACCGAATCCGCGATCTGGCGGAAGCGGGCGAAGTCGATGATCCGCGGATAGGCCGAGCCGCCGGCGATGATCAGCTTCGGCTTGTGCTCGGTGGCCAGGCGCTGCAGCTCGTCATAGTCGATCCGCGCGTCGTCACGGCGGACGCCGTACTGCACCGCGTTGAACCACTTGCCGGACTGGTTCGGGGCCGCGCCGTGGGTCAGGTGGCCGCCCGCCGCCAGCGACATGCCGAGCACGGTGTCGCCCGGCTGCAGCAGGGCGAAGAACACCGCCTGGTTGGCCTGGGCGCCGGAATGCGGCTGGACGTTGGCATAGGTGCAGTCGAACAGCTTGCAGGCGCGCTCGATCGCCAACATCTCGGCCACGTCGACGAATTCGCAGCCGCCGTAATAGCGGCGGTTCGGATAGCCCTCGGCATATTTGTTGGTCAGGACCGACCCTTGGGCCTCGAGCACGGCGCGGGAGACGATGTTCTCGCTGGCGATCAGCTCGATCTGCGTCTGCTGGCGCTTCAGCTCGTCCCGGATGCCGCGCAGCACGGCCGGGTCGGTGTCTTCCAGGCGGGCGGTGAAGAGGGAACTGGCGGCGGTCATCTTGGCGGCGGAATCGGAAGAGCTCATGGGCAAATCATCCTGGTCAGGCGGTAGGCGCGTCGAGCTTGGCGATGCGGTCGCCGTGCCGACCGCCTTCGTAATCGGTGGACAGGAACACGGCAAGGCAATCCCGGGCGGTCTCGAAGCCGGTGATTCGGGCGCCGAGCGCGAGCACGTTCGCATCGTTGTGCTGGCGGGCCAGCCGGGCTGTGGTGACGTCGTGGCAAAGCGCCGCACGGACACCGCGATGGCGGTTGACCGCGATCGAGATGCCGATGCCGGTGCCGCAGACCACAAGGCCGCGCGACGCCCGGCCGTCCCCGATCGCCTGCGCCACGGCGTGGCCGAAATCCGGATAATCGACCCGCTCCGGGCCGTTGGTGCCGAGATCGAGCACCACCAGCCCCTGCGCCTCGATCACGGCTCGAAGCTGGTCCTTGAGGGCGTAGCCGGCATGGTCGGCGGCGATGGCGACAGTCTTGACGGCGTCGGTCATTTTGGTCCGGTTGGATGGGGCACGACGACCTTCGCATATTTTGCTTTGGAGAGTGAGCCGGAACGTGGCTCAATTCCGGCGCGCGTGGCGGTCGGGTCCGGCCACAGCTTGCAGTTGCAGAATAGTCAGTGATTTTCCCATTACCGTTGACACGCGCCATATCAAATGCGACCCCGGTGTCGCTGTTGACGACAGATAGCAAAGGATTTGAATAATGGAGGATCAAGCAAGCATGACCGGTCGAAGCGCCGACGATCTGGTGCAAATGACCACCCAGATTGTGACATCCTATATTTCCCGCAACACGGTCCCGACCGATCAGCTCGGGACCGTGATCCAGACCATTCACGATGCACTGCGAAATGTCGGGTCCGGCCCGGTGGCCGCGCCGACGATGGCAGCGGCCAAGCCGGCGGTGCCGATCCGGCGCTCGATCCAGCCGGATTACATCGTCTGCCTGGAGGACGGCAAGAAGCTGAAGATGCTGAAGCGACACCTGCGGACGACCTACAGCCTGTCGCCCGAAGAGTACCGGGCGAAGTGGGGCCTGCCGGCCGACTATCCCATGGTCGCGCCGAACTATGCGGAACAGCGCTCCGCCTTCGCCAAGAAAATCGGCCTGGGCAGGGCCCGGAACGGCTGATCGTCTGCGCCCGGGGCCGGGACGCTGCGGCGTTGGCCCGCATGCCTCATGCGGGCTGGGCTGGCGGCGCCCCGGCCCCTGTGCTGTTATGCGCCACGTTTTTGATCGTTTCCGGAGTTCGCCCATGACTTCCGCCGCCGCGACCGCGGCCGCCAAGCCGGCACAGACCGGCCGTGCCGCCTTCAACTGGGAGGACCCGCTCCTGCTCGAGGAGTTGCTGACCGAGGAGGAGCGCATGGTGCGCGACGCGGCGCGCGCCTATTGCCAGGAGAAGCTGCTGCCGCGCGTGCTCGAGGCCAACCGGCACGAGGTCTTCCACCGCGAGATCATGAACGAGATGGGCGAGCTCGGCTTCCTCGGCTCGACGATCGACGGCTATGGCTGCGCCGGCGTGAACTATGTCTGCTACGGCCTGATCGCGCGCGAGGTCGAGCGCGTCGACAGCGGGTACCGCTCCGCAATGTCGGTGCAGTCGAGCCTGGTGATGCACCCGATCTATGCCTATGGCACCGAGGAGCAGCGCCAGAAGTATCTGCCGCGCCTGGCCACCGGCGAGATCGTCGGCTGCTTCGGCCTGACCGAGCCCGATGCCGGCTCCGATCCCGGCTCGATGAAGACCCGGGCGCGCAGCGTTGCCGGCGGCTACAGCCTGTCCGGCGCCAAGATGTGGATCACCAACTCGCCGATCGCGGACGTGTTCGTGGTCTGGGCCAAGGACGACAATGGCGAGATCCGCGGCTTCATCCTGGACCGCGGCATGAAGGGCCTGTCGTCGCCGAAGATCGAGGGCAAGTTCTCGCTGCGCGCCTCGACCACCGGCGAGATCGTGATGGACGAGGTGTTCGTCCCGGAAGAGAACCTGCTGCCCAACGTCAAGGGGCTGAAGGGGCCGTTCGGCTGCCTCAACAACGCCCGCTACGGCATCGCCTGGGGCGCGATCGGCGCGGCTGAATTCTGCTGGCACACCGCCCGGCAGTACACGATGGACCGCAAGATGTTCGGCCGTCCCCTCGCCGGCACCCAGCTGATTCAGAAGAAGCTGGCCGACATGCAGACCGAGATCACCCTCGGCCTGATCTCGGCCCATCGCCTGGGCCAGCTCAAGGACGAGGGCAAGGCGGCGCCGGAGGCGATCAGCCTGATGAAGCGCAACAATTGCGGCAAGTCGCTGGACATTGCCCGCCAGGCCCGCGACATGCTGGGCGGCAACGGCATCGCCGACGAGTTCAACGTCATCCGCCACGTGATGAATCTGGAGGCGGTCAACACCTATGAGGGCACGCATGACGTGCACGCCCTGATCCTCGGCCGGGCCCAGACCGGCCTCGCCGCCTTCTGATCACGGCCAGGCAGCGCATAAGCAAAAGGCGCGCCCCTTTCGGGACGCGCCTTTTTCGTGACCAGACGGCGGGCGACCTCAGGCCGCGCTGGTCACCGGCTGATCGGTGGTATAGGCGAGGTTGCCGGACCAGAAGCCCTCGAGCCGTCGCAGCGTGGCGTTCAGCGTCTCGACGTCGCCAACCCGCAGACCCGTGCCCTCCAGCGCATCCGCCTGGCGGCTGAACATGGTCTCGAGCTTGGACCGCAGCGCCTGCCCCTTGCTGGTCAAACGGACCCGGGTGGAGCGCCGGTCGTGCTGCGACCGCTCCTGCGCCAAATATCCGTTCTCGACCATCTTCTTGACGTTGTACGAGACATTCGAGCCCAGATAGTAGCCACGGGCGGTCAACTCGCCGATGGTCAGCTCGTCCATGCCGATATTGTACAGAATCAGACTTTGGACGTTGTTGATATCTTGGACGCCAAAGCGGTCCAACTCTACCTTGACCACATCCAGAAAGCAGCGATGAAGCCGCTCAATGAGTGCGGTCATGCGGTAATAGGGATGATGCATTCAGACCTCCGACCCACTGGCGCTTTGTACTATCTAGACCGCCGTTCCACCACTCATAAAGCCACTTTAGACAAAATCATCCAAAACGAAAGTGTTGTGAGCAGGACAGGTGTTCACTGCAATTTGCACCGCATTCAGGACGAATTCGCGCTAGATCGATGCTTTAGGTTGGCACAGAGGACATTTTTGATCCTCTCGATGGAAGTTATCAACCCTCCGCGTGCATGTTCTGTTTCTCGACTCATGCCGTGCGCCGTGGCGGCGCGCCGCACGGAGTTGTTTCCCGCCGGGGCTCCGTCCTAGAGTGCGCCCGCCGACCCAGCCGCCGCCATCCAGTCGTCGAGTGTCCCGATGTCCCGCCTGCCCTTCCCCGGTGCCTACCCGACCACCCGCGCGCGTCGCCTGCGCACCGATGGCTGGATCCGCGACCTGGTGGCCGAGACCCGGCTGGCCCCGTCCGATCTGATCTGGCCGATCTTCGTGGTCGAGGGCGATCAGAAGCAGCCGGTCGAATCGCTGCCCGGCGTCACCCGCTTCGACCTGGCCAGCGCCGCCGAGGCCTGCCGCCGCGCCCGCGATCTCGGCATCCCGGCGGTGGCGCTGTTCCCGATGATCGACCGGGCCCTGCGCAGCGAGGACGGCGCCGAGGCCTGCCGGGCCGGCAACCTGGTGTGCCGCGCCATTGCCGCGATCAAGGCAGCGGTGCCGGATCTCGGCATTGTCGTCGACGTCGCTCTCGACCCCTTCACCAGCCACGGCCATGACGGGCTGATCCGCAACGGCCGGATCCTGAATGACGAGACGGTCGAGATCCTGGTCCGCCAAGCGCTGGTCCAGGCCGAGGCCGGGGCCGACATCGTGGCGCCGTCCGACATGATGGACGGCCGCATCGGCGCGATCCGCGCGGCGCTGGACGGCGCCGGCCGGCAGGACGTCAAGATCATGGCCTATTCGGCGAAATACGCCTCTGCCTTCTACGGCCCGTTCCGCGACGCGGTCGGGTCCACCGGCGTGCTGGTCGGCGACAAGAAGACCTACCAGATGAACCCGGCCAACACCGACGAGGCGCTGCGCGAGGTCGAGCTCGACCTGCGCGAGGGCGCCGACATGGTGATGGTGAAGCCAGGCCTGCCCTATCTCGACATCATCCGCCGGGTGCATGACGGCTTCGGCGTGCCTGTCTTCGCCTATCAGGTCAGCGGCGAGTACGCGATGATGAAGGCGGCGGCGCAGAACGGCTGGCTCGACTACGACAAGGCGCTGATCGAGGTGCTGACCGCGTTCAAGCGCGCCGGAACCTCGGGCGTCCTGACCTATGGCGCCATCGAGGCGGCGGAGCTGCTGGGCTGATTCCTGCGACGGCGGGACCTTTCCGGAACTCCCAACACCGTCGTTGCGAGCGCAGCGAAGCAATCCAGGAGCCGCACGCATCGACCCCTGGATTGCTTCGTCGGCTACGCCTCCTCGCAATGACGAAGAGGGATGAATGTTCTGAAACGATCGCGACGGCGGGATCGCGGTCAAGGCAACGGCATTGGTCATGCCGAATTAGAACAAAGGCGGAACTCTCAGTCAAGCGGAACAGCCGCGGCGCCGCTTCAGCCCGCCGCCAGCCAGTCGCGGATCGGGGCGGTCTGGTCGGCCGCCATCAGCGCCGGGGCGTGGCCGCAGCCGGGGATGGTGAGCAGCGTGGTGCCGGGCCGTGCCGCCATGCGCTCGGCGGTCGCCGCGGTCAGCAGGTCCGATTCCGCGCCGCGGACCACCAGCACCGGGCAGCGGATCTGGTCCCAGACCATCCACAGGTCGACATCGGCGACCGGGCCGGCAAAGGCCGCAGCAATGCCGGGGTCGTAAGCCAGGCCGAGTGTGCCATCCTGCCGCCGCCGGGCGCTGTGCTCGGCCAGATGCCGCCACTGCCCGTCGGTCAACGGGCCGAAGGGTGCATGCACCCGCCGCAGATAGGCCTCGAGCTCGCCGAGGTCGGCGAAGACCGGGTCCTGCCCGACATAGGATCCGATTCGGAGCAGCGCCGCCTGCGGGATGAACGGGCCGACATCGTTCAGCACCAGCCGGCGGATCGGGGTGTTCGGCTGGGCCGCCAGCATCATGCCGATCAGCCCGCCCATCGAGGTACCGACCCAGTCGACCTCCGCCACGTCGAGCCGGGCGATCAGCGCCGCGGCGTCGCCAAGATATTGCGGATAGCCGTAGAGGGCCGGGTTGGCGAGCCAGTTGCTGCGGCCGCGGCCGACCACGTCCGGGCAGACCACGGTGCGGCCGGACCCGGCGAGGTCAGTGGCCAGAGCGTCGAAGTCGCGGCCGTTGCGGGTCAGCCCGTGCACGCACAGCACCGGCGGGCGCGTGCGATCCTGACCCCAGGCGACATAGGCCAGTCGGTGGAAGCCGCCGAGGCCGAGGCCGAGGAACTGATGCTGGACCGGTCCCATCTCAGGCCGCCCGCGCCGCGGCCGGGCGCAGGGCGCCATCCTCGACCTGCACGAAGCGGCGGGCTTCGAAACCGTTGAACCGGGTCTGCAGCACGTTGGAATAGGCTCCGATCTGGCCGAACTCGATCCAGTCGCCCTCGCGCACGTCGTCCGGCAGCGGCGAGGTGCCGGGCAGGCTGTCATAGCTGTCGCAGGTCGGGCCGAACAGGGCGAAGCTGGCCAGCCTGCCGCCGGCGCCGCCCGGCCGCAGCAGGCGGACCGGATAGACGGTGCGGAACAGCTTCATGTCGGCCAGGCTGCCATAGGCGCCGTCGTTCAGGTACAGACGGTGGCCGCGCCGGAACTCGACCTTCACCACCAGCGAGCAGGCCTCGGCCACCAGGGCCCGGCCGGGCTCGCAGAACACCGCGCGGTCTGGGTCGGCCGGCAGCCGGGCCAGGCCGGCGCGGATCGCGGCGACGAAAGCGGAGAGCGACGGCGCCTCGGTGCCGACATAGGCGGCGGGGAAGCCGCCACCGACATCGATCACCGGCACCGGCACCCCGGCCCTGCCTAGGATGCCGGCGCAGATCGTCAGCGCGCTCTCATAGGCGCCCGGATCGAGGCATTGCGAGCCGACATGGAAGGTCAGGCCGGCGCGGTTGCCGGTGGCGGCGATGCGGCGCAGCAGCGCCGGCGCGGCCTCGATCTCGGCGCCGAACTTGCCGCTGAGGTCGCAGACCGAATCGAAGCGCGGCATGTCGACCCGCAGCACCAGCGTCAGGTCGCGCGCGCGCCCGGTCACGGCCAGGATCTTGTCCAGCTCCTCCTCATGGTCGAGGCAGAAGGTGCGGATGCCGTAGCGGCGATAGGCCAGCTCGACCGCCTGGCGGTTCTTCACCGGATGCATGTAGTGCGAGACGGTGCCGGGCAGCGCCGCCGCGGCCTCGATCTCGCTGAGCGAGGCGACGTCGAAATCGCGCAGGCCGCCGGCATGCAGCCCGGCCAACACCGCCGGATGGTCGTTGCACTTGACCGCGTACATCACCGTACCGGGGAACTGGCGCCGGAACTCCGCCGCCGACTCCCGCAGCACTTGAGGCCGCAGGCAGTAGACCGGCTCCTCAGGGCGGAGGGCGGTGACCATGGCGAGGGCGTCGGCGAAGGATTCCATCGAGCCATCCTGCTGACCGCCGCCGGACGCGCGGCACGTCTGCATCATCTGGGGAGGACCGGCAGCTTGGCTAGCCCCCTATGCAAATAGACCGAAGCGCACCCGGTGCCGCGGATCGACCCCTGCTCCTCGATGGCGCCTCGCTTCGAATCAGACAGATTATTATAACACAGCACCGCCGCGACCGATCCTGGGCGGCACGGAGACACGACCGATGAGATGGCTTCGCCGCGGCGCGATCGCACTGGCCTGCCTCCTGCTGCTGCTCGTGGTGCTGGCCGGCGCCGGCCTGTGGTGGCTGCGCACCGGGGTGCCCGCCGAATCGGGCACGGTCGCGCTCGACGGCCTGTCCGGCCCGGTCCGGGTCTATCGCGATAGTCACGGCGTGCCGACGATCTTCGCCCAAAGCGACGGCGACGCCTATTTCGCCCTGGGCTGGCTGCATGCCCGGGACCGGCTGTGGCAGATGGAGATGCAGCGCCGGATCGGCGCCGGCCGGCTGTCCGAGCTGATCGGCGGAGCCGGGCTGCGGTTCGACAAGCTGATGCGGACGCTCGGCATCTACCGCCTGGCGGAGGCCGATGTCGCCGCCCAGTCGCCGGAGACGCGGGCGGCGCTGGACCGCTACGCCGCCGGGGTCAATGCCTGGATCGACGGCCATCCCGGCGCGCTGCCGCCGGAGTTCACCCTGCTGTGGACCCGGCCAGAACCGTGGCAGCCAGCCGATTCGCTGGTCTGGAGCAAGCTGATGGCGCTGCAGCTGTCGGCCAATTACCGCGACGAGATCCTGCGCGCCCAGGTGATCGCCAGGCTGGGGCCGGAGCGCGCCGGCACCCTGTTCCCGGATCTCGGCGCGCTGCCGCCCGCCACCCTCGCCGCCCTCGACCAGGCCGCGCCGATGCTGACCACGCTGGCACAGGCGCTGCCGCCGCCGCTCGGCCCCCGCACCGCATCGAATGAATGGGTGGTCGGGCCCAGCCGGACCGACACCGGCGCGCCGATCCTGGCCAACGACCCGCATCTGGGCTTGAGTGCCCCGATCCTGTGGTACCTGGCGCGGATCGAGACCCCGACCCTGTCGGTCGCCGGCGCCACCGTGCCCGGCGTGCCGCTGACCCTGCTGGGCCAGAATCGGCGGATCGCCTGGGGCTTCACCACCACCGGCGCGGATGTGCAGGACCTGTTCCTGGAGACGGTCGACCCCGGCGACCCGAGCCGCTATCGGACCCCGGAGGGCAGCGCCACCTTCGAGACCCGGAGCGAGACCATCGCCGTTTCAGGCGGCGACCCGGTGACGCTGACCATCCGCAGCACCCGGCACGGGCCGGTGCTGTCCGACCTCGACCCCGGCATGGCGGAGCTGGCCGGCAAGGACAAGGTCGCCGCCCTTGCCTTCACCGCCCTGGCCCCCGGTGACACCACCGCCGACGCGCTGTACCGGCTGAACCGCGCCGGCACCTGGCCGGAGTTCCTGGCCGCGATGCGGTTCTTCCGCAGCCCAATCCAGAACGTCGTCTATGCCGATGCCGACGGCGATATCGGTTTCCTGGTCCCGGGGGCGATCCCGATCCGTCGTTCCGGAAGCGGCAAGTTGCCGGCGGACGGCGCCTCGGGCGCCCAGGACTGGACCGGCATGATCCCGTTCGAAGACCTGCCCCAGGCGCTGAACCCGCCCGGCGGCGCCATCGCCAACGCCAACAACGCCCCGGTCGGGCCCGGCTTTCCCTATTATATCGGCGACGGCTACGACGTGCCCTACCGCGCCCACCGCATCGTCGAGATGCTGGGCGCCGTCGGCCCGAACACGGTCGCGCGCAGCCAGGCGATGCAGGCCGACACGCTGACCACCGAGGCGCGGGACCTCCTGCCGCTGATGACCGCCATCGATCCTGCGGACGACCGCATGTCCAAGGCCCTGGCGCTGCTGCGCGGCTGGGACCTGCGGATGGACCGCAACCGGYCGGAGCCGCTGGTCTACATGGAATGGTTGCGGCGCTTCGCCCATGCCGTGTTCGACCCGCCGCTCGGCCCTTTGGCCGAGGATTATTTCGGGCTACGCCCGACGGTCCTGGCGACGATCCTGACCCATGACCCGTCCTGGTGCGGCGACGCTGCGGCTTCGGCCCGGCCGACCGACTGCAAGGCCCTGCTACGCCGGACCCTGGGCGAAGCGCTGGACGCGCTGGCGCAGCGCCACGGCGCGGACATGGCGGCCTGGCGCTGGGGCGCCGAGCACATCGCGCCGCTGGAGGCGCAGGTGCTGTCACGCGTGCCGCTGGTCGGCGGCCTGATTTCGCTGGCGACCCCGACAGACGGCGGGCCCTACACCCTGAACCGGGGCGCCACCACGATCACCGATCCGGAGGCGCCCTATGCCCATACGCACGGCGCCGGCTACCGCGCCATCTACGACCTGGCCGACCGCGGCCGGTCGCGCTTCATGATCGCCACCGGCCAGTCCGGCAACCCGCTGTCGCCCCATTGGGGCGACCTGGTCGCGGATTGGCGAGACGGAAGATACTTGACGTTGCATGGTGGCGAGGCTGATCTCGCCGCTGCCGGGCAGTCGCTGACCACCCTGCAGCCGCGCCAATGACAGGACGCCAGATGAGCCCCGCCCCGCTGCCGGTCACCATCGACGACATCCGCGCCGCCGCCGCGGCCCTCGAGGGCCAGGTGGCCCGGACGCCGGTCATCCCGGCACCTCAGCTGTCCGGCATCCTCGGCTGCGAGCTGGTCCTGAAGCTGGAGACGCTGCAGCGCACCGGGTCATTCAAGGACCGCGGCGCCTACAACAAGCTGCGCTCGCTCGACGAGGCACAGCGCCAGCGCGGCGTGGTCGCCATGTCGGCCGGCAACCACGCCCAGGGCGTGGCCTACCACGCCACCCGCCTGGGCATCCCCTCGACCATCGTAATGCCGACCTTCACCCCCTTCACCAAGGTGGCGAAGACCGAAGGCTACGGCGCCAAGGTGGTGCTGGTGGGCCAGACTCTGGACGACAGCATGGGCCACGCCCGCAAGCTGGTGGACTCGGACGGGCTGACCCTGATCCACCCCTATGACGACCCCTATATCATCGCCGGCCAGGGCACGGCCGGGCTGGAGATCCTGGCCGATGTGCCGGACCTGGACGACCTGGTGGTGCCGATCGGCGGCGGCGGGCTGATCTCCGGCATCGCCATCGCCGCCCGGTCGATCAACCCGTCGATCCGGATTACCGGTGTCGAGGCTGCGCTCTATGCCTCGATGAGCGACGCCGTCGCCGGCCGCACCGGCATCTATGGCGGCGCCACCATCGCCGAGGGCATAGCGGTGAAGAGCCCGGGCGTGCTGACCCGGCAGATCATCGCCGCGCTGGTCGACGACATCGTCGCGGTCGAGGAGACGGTGCTGGAGCAGGGCGTGCACCAGCTGATGACCCAGCAGAAGCTGGTGGCCGAGGGCGCCGGCGCCGCCGGCATCGCCGGCATCCTGGCCAATCCTGAGCGCTTCGCCGGGCGCAAGGTCGGCGTGGTGGTGTGCGGCGGCAACATCGATCCGCGCATCCTGGCCTCGATCCTGATGCGCGGCCTGGTGCGCAACGGCCAGCTCGCCCGGCTGCGCATCGAGATCGAGGACTCGCCGGGGGTGCTGAGCCGGATCGCCGGCATCATCGGCGCCACCGGCGGCAACATCATCGAGACCTATCACCAGCGCCTGTTCTTCCAGATCCCGGTGAAGCGGGCCGACATTGACGTGGTGGTCGAGACCCGTGACCGCGCCCATGTCGACGTCATCATCGGCAAGCTGATGGAGGGCGGCTATCCGGCGACGCTGCTGAGCGACGTCGGGGCGTGATCGCACGGCCGGGCATGGAGACCGAATGAAGCGCGTGCTGATCGCCGGCATGTCCGGGACCGGAAAGACCGCGGTGGTGCGCGAGCTGGCAGTGCGGGGGCATGACGCGCGCGACCTCGACACGCCGGAGTGGTCGGAATGGGTCGACGCCGATCCCGCCGACACGCTGACCCCGGGCGCAGGCAAGGACTGGGTCTGGCGCGAGGAGCGCGTCCGCGCCCTGCTGGCCGCGCCACGCGACCGGACGCTGTTCGTCAGCGGCACCTGCGAGACCATGGGCCGGTTCCGGCCGCTGATCGATGTCGTGATCCTGCTCTCCGCCCCCGTCCCGACGCTGCTGGCGCGGCTGGCGGCGCGCGGCCCCGACAGCTACGGCCACAGCGAGGTTGAACGGCGCAAGGTGGTCGAGCTGGTCGGGATGATCGAGCCGCTGCTGCGCCAGTCCGCCGACCACGAGATCGACACGCGCCGGCCGGTCGCCGCCACCGTCGACGAGATCCTGCGGCTGACATGAGGCCGCGGTGGATTCCGTCAACGTGCCTTGTCATGGCGGGCCGGCCTCCGAGTCGCTTGCCGACGATCCGGCACTGTGGTGCAGTATGGGCATGAGGTTGGCCTCCCGGCCCAGGAGCGCTTGATGTCCGTCATCGACGGCAAGCTCGGTCGTCTGCAGCATTTCTACCGGTCAGGCCCCCTGCCCTGCCCCTACATTCCCGGCCGAGTCGAGCGCAAGCTGTTCACCCGGCTGAACGGCGGCGACGCCCGGACGCTGAACACCACCCTGTCGCAGGCCGGGTTCCGGCGCAGCCACGACATCGTCTACCGCCCGGTCTGCCCCGGCTGCCGCGCCTGCGTGCCGGTGCGCATCCCGGTGGCGCGGTTCGCGCCCGGCCGCAGCATGCGCCGGACCTGGATCGCCAATCTCGACCTCGCCCGCCGCTCGGCCTTGCCGATCGGCAGCGATGAGCAGTTCGCCCTGTTCCTGCGCTATCAGCGGCATCGGCACGGTGACAGCGACATGGCCCGGATGTCGCGGGCCGATTACGGCAGCATGATCGAGGAAGGCAGCGGCAGTGCCGCGCTGATCGAGTTCCGCGACCCGGCCGGTGCCCTGCGCGCAGCGGCGCTGGTCGACGTGCTGGAGGATGGGCTGTCCGCCGTCTACAGCTTCTACGACCCGGACGTGCCGGAACGCAGCCTGGGCACCTATGTGATCCTGGCCCTGGTCGAGGAGGCGCGCCGGACCGGCCTCGATCACGTCTATCTCGGCTACTGGATCGCGCAGAGCCACAAAATGGCCTACAAGGCCCGCTTCCAGCCGCTGGAAGCCCTCACCGATAACGGCTGGGCGACGCTCGACCCGGCCGGGTGAGCCTCTGCTCTTCCTGCGACGCAGCAAAGTTGGGTATGGAGGCCGAAGACCGGCGCCAATCGCCGGTTGGTCTCGCGCGCGAAAGCTGATATTTCGCAGCGGCGAATTGCATCGATCCAATCAACGGCGCTGAAGCGTCCAGGAGCGGGGGAGGTCAGATGGGGGCTTTGCTGGGTGCCAGCCGCGTCATCGACGCTGTCAATGGCTGGGTCGGACGGACCGTGTCCTGGCTCGTCCTGGTGGCGATCCTGGTCAGCGCCGGCAACGCCATCCTGCGGAAAGCCTTTTCGCTCAGCTCCAACGCCTGGCTGGAGCTGCAATGGTACCTGTTCTCCGCCGTCTTCCTGCTGGCCGCGGGCTATACGCTGCTGAAGGGCGAGCACGTCAAGGTCGACATCCTCTACGGCCGCTGGTCGCGCCGCACCCAGATCTGGATCGAGATCTTCGGCACCCTGTTCTTCCTGCTGCCCTTCTGCGTCGTCGCCATCCGGTACTCCTGGCCGATCGTGGTGGACAAATTCGCCAGCGGCGAGACGTCGGGCAACGCCAACGGCCTGATCCGGTGGCCGGTCTGGGCCCTGATCCCGGCCGGCTTCATCCTGCTCACGCTGCAGGGGCTGTCGGAGCTGATCAAGCGGATCGCCATCCTGTCGGACCGCATCCCCGACATCGTCCAGACGCACGGCCACGAAGCCGATCCGCTCTGAGCCGGCCCACCAGCACCTGAAAGCCTGCCCGCATGTCGCAGTTCCTGATCGAGAACATGGCGCCGCTCATGTTCGCCGCGCTGGTGGTCGTGCTGCTGCTCGGCTACTCGGTCGCCTTCTCCCTGGCCGCTGTCGGCTTCGTGTTCTACCTCGTCGGCGTCGAGCTCGGCGTGCTGCAATTCAACCTGCTCGGGGCGATCCCGGACCGGTTCTACCAGCAGATGGAGAACGAGACGCTTCTGGCGATCCCGTTCTTCACCTTCATGGGGCTGATCCTCGAACGCAGCGGCATGGCCGAGGATCTGCTGGACACGATCGGCCAGCTGTTCGGCCCGGTGCGCGGCGGCCTGGCCTATGCGGTGATCTTCGTCGGCGCCCTTCTCGCCGCCACCACCGGCGTGGTTGCCGCGTCGGTGATCTCGATGGGGCTGATCTCGCTGCCGATCATGTTGCGCTACGGCTACGACCGGTCGCTGGCCTCCGGCGTCATCGCCGCCTCCGGCACGCTGGCGCAGATCATCCCGCCCAGCCTGGTGCTGATCATCATGGCCGACCAGCTCGGCAAGTCGGTCGGCGACATGTACAAGGGCGCGCTGCTGCCGGGCCTGATCCTGACCGGCCTCTATACCGGCTATATCCTGATCATGACGATCATCCGGCCGAACAGTGCGCCGGCGCTGCCGCTGGAGGCGCGGACGCTGCACGGGCTGGCGCTGGTCGGCCGGGTTGTCACCTCGCTGATTCCGCCCCTGGTGCTGATCTTCCTGGTGCTGGGCACGATCTTCCTCGGCATCGCCACGCCGACCGAGGGCGGCGCCATGGGCGCGGTCGGGTCGCTGGTGCTTGCGGCCCTCAACCGCCGCCTGAACTGGACGATGATCCGCCAGGCGCTGGACACCACCACCAAGCTGTCCGCCTTCGTGCTGTTCATCCTGCTGGGCGCCCGCGTGTTCTCGCTGACCTTCTACGGCGTCGGCGGCAATCTCTGGGTCGAGCACCTGATGACCTCGGTGCCGGGCGGCGTCATCGGTTTCCTGATCGTCGCCAACCTCCTGGTCTTCGTGCTGGCCTTCTTCCTCGACTATTTCGAACTGGCCTTCATCATCGTGCCGCTGCTGGGGGCCGCGGCGCAGGCCCTGGGTATCGACCTGATCTGGTTCGGCGTGCTGCTGGCGGTCAACATGCAGACCTCGTTCATGCACCCGCCCTTCGGCTTCTCGCTGTTCTACCTGCGCTCGGTGGCACCGACGCGGCCCTATCGCGACAAGGTCACAGGCCGCACCACCGCGCCGGTAACGACCGGGCAGATCTATCTCGGAGCGATCCCCTTCGTGGTGATCCAGATCCTGATGGTCGCGATCGTGATCACCTTTCCGGGGCTGGTGACCCACTACAAGTCGGGCCAGGTCGAGGCCGATCCGGCTTCGATCAGCGTCGACGTGCCGATGCCGGGCGCCGAGGGCGCCAACCCGTTCGGCGCCCCGGCCGCCCCCGATTTCGGCGCCCCGCCACCGCCGGATTTCGGCGCCCCACCGGCCCCGGGCGGCCAGCCCGCCCCGGCCCC
>NZ_JBFRCU010000082.1:0-34211 GCF_052113205.1 Inquilinus sp. YAF38
CCGCTGCGCCGGCGCCGAAGCCCGCCGTCGTCCCGCCGCCCCGTCCCGTCCCGCCGCCGGCGGCCGAACCAAGCCGCGGCGGGCTGAGCCCCGCGGTCTGGATCACCGCGCTGATCGTGATCGTGCTGGTGCTGCTGTACCTGTATTTGTGACTGCGTTTGTAGCGCAGGCGGAACGGGCCCTTCGGCCGGCTTGACCGAACGTCCGACGAAACCTAGCCTTCGCTTCGGATGGCTCGATCGGGCACCCTAAGCGGCGAGCAACGGCCGTGGCCGGGCCTGGCGGCCGATACGCCAGCTTGGGAGGATTCCATGACCACCACCGTGACCCTGACGGTGAACGGGAGGTCGGTGACGCGGCAGGTCGAACCGCGCACACTGCTCGTACAGCTTCTGCGCGAACACCTGCAGCTGACCGGAACGCATGTCGGCTGCGACACCAGCCAGTGCGGCGCCTGCGTCGTCCATCTCGACGGCCGGTCGGTCAAGTCCTGCACCATGCTGGCCGTCCAGGCCGAGGGTAGCTCGGTGACCACGATCGAGGGTCTCGCCGACGCCGACGGCACGCTGCACCCGATGCAGGAGGCCTTCCGCGAGAATCACGCCCTGCAATGTGGCTTCTGCACGCCCGGCATGGTGATGAGCGCGGTCGACCTGCTGCAGAACAACCCGAACCCGACCGAGCACGAGGTGCGTGACTGGCTGGAAGGCAACATCTGTCGCTGCACCGGCTATCACAACATCGTCAAGGCCGTCCTCGACTGCGCCGCCAAATCCGGCGGCCAGCGCGTCGCAGCAGAATGAGGGGGGCGCAATCATGGCACATGACGGCATCGGCGCCCCGCTGCGCCGCAAGGAGGATTATCGTTTCCTGACCGGCAACGGTCACTACACCGACGACATCGATCGCCCCGGCCAGGCCCATGCCTATTTCCTGCGCTCGCCGGTGGCGCATGCCCGGATCCGCGGCATCGACACCAGCGCGGCCGCGGCGGCGCCCGGCGTCATCGCCGTGTTCACCGGCGACGACCTGGCGAAGGACAAGATCGGCGGGCTGATCTGTGGCTGGCTGGTCAAGTCGAAGAACGGCGAACCGATGAAGGCGGGGCCGCACCCGGCCCTGGCCCAGGGCAAGGTCCGCTATGTCGGCGACCATGTCGCGGTGGTGATCGCCGAGACCCGGGACCAGGCCAAGGACGCGGCCGAGAAGATCCATGTCGACTATGAGGAGCTGCCGGCCGTCGTCGCCACCGACAGCGCCCGCAGCGCCGCCTCCCTGGTGCATGACGACATCCCGGGCAACACGGTCTATGAGTGGGAGCTGGGCAACAAGGCCGATGTCGAGGCCGCCTTCGCCCGCGCCGCCCATGTCACCAAGCTGGACCTGCAGAACAACCGGCTGATCCCGAACGCGATGGAGCCGCGGGCGGCGATCGGCGAATACGACCGCGGCTCGGACAGCTTCACCCTCTACACCACCAGCCAGAACCCGCATGTGGCGCGGCTGGTGCTGTCCGCCTTCATCGGCATCGCGCCGGAGCACAAGCTGCGGGTGATCGCGCCCGATGTCGGCGGCGGCTTCGGCTCGAAGATCTTCATCTATGCCGAGGAGACCGTCTGCGTCTGGGCGGCGAAGAAGGTCCGCCGGCCGGTGAAGTGGACGGCCGAGCGCGGCGAGAGCTTCCTGGCCGACGCGCATGGCCGCGACCACGTCACCCATGCCGAGCTGGCGATGGACCGGGACGGCAAGTTCCTGGCCCTGCGCGTGCACACCACGGCCAATCTCGGCGCCTATCTCTCGACCTTCGCCAGCTGCGTGCCGACCTTCCTCTACGCGCCGCTGCTGTCGGGGCAATACGCCATCCCGGCAATCTATTGCGAGGTCGACGGGGTCTACACCAACACCGCGCCGGTCGATGCCTATCGCGGCGCCGGGCGGCCGGAGGCGACCTACGTCATCGAGCACATCGTCGAGCTGGCGGCGCGCGAGCTGAAGCTGGAACCGGCGGAGCTGCGCCGCCGCAACTTCGTCCAGCCGACCCAGTACCCGTACCAGACGCCGGTGATCATGACCTATGATTGCGGCGACTACCCGAAGGCGCTGGACGAGGCGCTGAAGCTGGCCGACTACGCCGGTTTCCCGGCCCGCAAGGCCGACAGCCAGGGCCGCGGCAAGCTGCGCGGCATCGGCTTCTCCAGCTACATCGAGGCCTGCGGCATCGCGCCGTCGGCCGCGGTCGGGTCGCTGGGCGCCGGCGTCGGCCTGTGGGAATCGGCGAAGATCCGGTTCAACCCGACCGGCAACGTCACCGTCCACACCGGCAGCCACAGCCACGGCCAGGGTCACGAGACGACCTTCGCCCAGCTGATGTCGAGCTATCTCGGCGTGCCAGCCGACCAGGTCGAGGTCGTGCATGGCGACACCGACAAGACGCCGTTCGGCATGGGCACCTACGGCTCGCGCTCGCTCGCCGTCGGCGGCTCCGCCATCTTCAAGGCGGCAGAGAAGATCATCGCCAAGGGCAAGAAGATCGCCGCCCATCAGCTCGAGGCGGCCGAGGCCGACATCGAGTTCAAGGACGGCAAGTTCACCGTGGCCGGCACCGACCGGGCCAAGACGATCCAGGAGGTCGCCTTCGCCGCCTACGTCCCGCACAACTATCCCGCGGGGGTGGAGCCGGGGCTGGAGGAGAGCGCCTTCTACGATCCGATCAACTTTACCTTCCCGGCCGGCACCCAGATCTGCGAGGTCGAGATCGACCCCGACACCGGCATCGTCACCATCGCCAACTATTCGGCAGTCGACGATTTCGGGCGGGTGATCAACCCGATGATCGTCGAGGGCCAGGTGCATGGCGGCGTCGCCCAGGGCCTGGGCCAAGCGATGCTTGAGAACTGCGCCTATGATCTGGAGACCGGGCAGCTGCTGACCGGCTCCTTCATGGATTACTGCATGCCGCGGGCGGACGACCTGCCAAGCTTCAAGGTCGGCATGATCGAGACCATCAACCCCTCCAACCCGCTCGGGGTGAAGGGCTGCGGCGAGGCCGGGGCGATCGCGGCGCCGGCGGCGCTGATGAACGCGATCACCGATGCGATCGGCCGCGACATGAACATGCCGGCGACGCCGGAGCGGGTGTGGCGGGCGATCCACGCACCTGCTCTGGCGGCTGAGTGAGGAGATAACGACGATGTATGCCTTCAATTATCAAAAGGCCTCCTCCGCGGCCGACGCGGTGGCCAAGCTGACCGCCGCCTCGGACGGCAAGTTCCTGGCCGGCGGCATGACCCTGATCCCGACGCTGAAGCAGCGCCTGGCCTCGCCCTCCGACGTCGTCGACCTCGGCGGCGCGGCCGAGCTGAAGGGGATCAAGGAGGAGGCCGGCGGTCTCACCATCGGCGCCATGACCACCCATGCGGCGGTCGCGGCCTCGGACGTGGTGCGGCGGGTGATCCCTGCCCTCGCAACTTTGGCCGGCGACATCGGCGACGCCCAGGTCCGCAATCGCGGCACCCTCGGCGGGTCGGTCGCCAACAACGACCCCAGCGCCGACTACCCGGCGGCGGTGCTGGCGCTCGGCGCCACCGTGCGCACCACCAAGCGCGAGATCGCGGCCGACGACTACTTCCAGGGGATGTTCACCACCGCCCTGGAGGAAGACGAGCTGATCACCGCGGTCCACTTCCCGAAGCCGGAGAAGGCGGCCTACATCAAGTTCGACAACCCGGCCAGCCGCTACGCCATGGTCGGGGTGTTCGTGGCCAGGACCGCCGGCGGCATCCGCGTTGCCGTCACCGGCGCTGGCTCGGACGGCGCGTTCCGCTGGGCCGAGGCCGAGCAGGCGCTGGCCGGCAATTTCTCGGCGGCAGCCCTGGACGGGCTGTCGGTCGACCCCGGCGGTATGAATGGCGACATCCACGGCTCGGCCGAATACCGCGCCCATCTGGTCAAGGTGATGGCCAAGCGGGCGGTCCAGGCCGCCGGCTGATCCTTACTGTTCCGATCACGGCCCGCCTCCGGGAGACCGGGGTGGGCCGTTGTCGTCAGGCCCCCAGCAGTTCGACATTCTCGGCCCGCGCTGCAACCGAAAGTTCGGCGTCCAAGGTGGCGAGCGGCAGGCCGTTGCGCAGCGCTAACTCTAGATAGGCGGCATCATAGACGGTCAGACGATGGCGGCGGGCCAGAGTCAAAATGAGAGAATCATCCGGCGCCCGGTCGATCAGGATCGGCAGATCCTCCAGCAGAGCCAAGGCGCGGTGGGTGTCGGCAGCATCGAGGCGACCGCGCCGCTCGTTGATGATGAAGATGTTGCGTATCTCAAACCACCACAACGCCGGCGCTACTGCCTGATCCGTATCCAGCCTGGCAAAGGCGGCATCGGCGCGGGAATCCATCTCATCCAGCAAGAGCCAGCAGGCTGACACCGAGGCATCGAGCACGAACGGCATCAGTATTTGTGCCCTTCGTGACGGGCGGACAGGACGTCCTCCGCGCCGAGAGCTGGTACCGATCGGCGGAAGGTGGCGATCTGTTCTTTGATATGGCGCAGCCGATCCTGCCGCTGGTCCGTATCAGGAACGAGGCGGGCAATCGCCCGGCCGTGCCGGGTGATCACGATGGTCTCGCCGCGCTCAACCTCGCTCAAAAGCTGAGGCAAATGCGTCTTGGCGTCTGACGCCTGAACTCTACGCATGACCAGGACTCGACTGGTTGATTTGACTGGTCGAAATTATCGCAAGTGACATAGCTTCGCAATGGACGTCTCTGCGCGTGACGCCCCCTGTGCGCCGCTGCACGACATGCATCTTCCCGAAACCCTGATCACCGGCCATTCTCAAACAATGCTCGACCCCGACGAGATCATCTGCTGGCTGCTCGGGCCGGCGCGCGCCCTGCCCTCGCCGGCCCCGCTGCTGCAGGCGCTGGCGGAGCGGCTGGTCCAGGCCGGCTATCCGCTGTGGCGGCTGTCTTTCCACCTGCCGCAGTTCCAGCCCCAAGTCAGCGCCGCCGCCTATGAATGGCGCCCGACCTTCGACGAGGTGCGCGAGATCCGGTTCGAACGCGCGCTGTCGGAGACGCCGACCTATCACGACAGCCCGATGGGAGAGATGCACCGCACCGGGCTGTCGGTACGCCGGCGCTTGGTCGGGCCGGGCGCCGATCTCGCTTTCCCGGTCTTGCGGGAGCTGCGCGAGCAGGGCGCCACGGATTACGTGCTGCTGCCGATGCGCTTCGGCACCGACCGTTGGACCACCGGCTTCGGCCTGGCCTCAGACGTGCCGCAAGGTTTCACCGACGAGCAGATCGCCTGTGTCGAGAAGCTGCTGCCGGCGCTGGGCGCCGTCTGCGAGATCATGGTCGACCGGCAGAAGATGATGCAACTGCTCGACACCTATGTGGGGCGCGAGGCCAGCCGGCGGATCCTGGACGGCGAGGTGGTGCGCGGCGCCGCCCGGTCGCTGGAGGCGGTGATCCTGTTCTGCGACATGCGCGGCTTCACCGCCCGGGCCGAGGCGACGCCGCGCGACGCCCTGCTGCAGCTGATGAACGAGTACTTCACCATCGTCGTCGGCGCGGTGCATGGCGCCGGCGGCGAGGTGCTGAAGTTCATGGGCGACGGCATCCTCGCCATTTTCCGCCTTGGCGACGGCGAGGATGCCGCCGAGGCCTGCGCCCGCAGCCTGATCGGGGCCCTGGATGCCTTCGCCGGCATCGATGCCATGAACGTCCGCCGCCGGGCCGAAGGTCTGGACGCGATCGACGCCGGCATCGCCCTGCATGTCGGCGAGGTGATCTTCGGCAATATCGGCGCGCCCGACCGGCTCGACTTCACCGTCGTCGGGCCGGAGGTGAACCGCGCGGCACGGATCGAGCAGATGACCAAGCTGATCGGCCGGCGCATCCTGACCTCGTCCCGCTTCGCCGAGCTGAGCCCGGTGCGCCTGGTCTCCGCCGGAACCCGCCGGTTGCGCGGCGTGGCGCAGCCGCAGGAGCTGTTCACCCCGGCCGCCGACCTGCACGGCGAGAGGGTGCCGGACGCGGCGTAGCCCGCCTCAGGAGAACAGCGAGCCGCCGTTGACCGCGACCGTCTGGCCGGTGATGTAGCCGTTGTCCACGAGCAGCATGACCGCCCGGGCGATCTCGTCCGCCGTGCCGCTGCGCCCGACCGGGATGCGGGCGGCGATGCCCGCCTCGATCAGCGGCTGGCCCATCTCCGTATCGACCAGCCCTGGGGCCACGGCGTTGACCGTCACGCCCTCCGGCGCCAGCCGCAGGGCATAGCCGCGCGTCAGGCCTTCCAGCCCGGCCTTGGCGGCGGCATAGGCGATGCTGACCGAGCCGGAGCCGATGCGGGCCCCAATGGACGAGATGTTGACGATCCGGCCCCAGCGCCGCGCCCGCATGCCCGGCAGGACGGCCTGGGTGCAGAGGAAAGCGGATTTCAGGTTGACCGCGATCGAACGGTCGAAATCCTCTTCCGTGATGTCATCGAGGCCGCGCGGCGCCGCCATCCCGGCATTGTTGACCAGGATGTCGATCGGGCCGAGGCGGTCCTCGACCTCGTGAACCATGCTCTGCACGGTGGTGCCAAGCGAAACGTCGGCGCCGAAAGCGGCGGCACGGCCACCGCTGTTGCGGATGGCTTGGGCGACAGCCTCCGCCTCCTGGCCGCGCTCGCGATAGTTCACGGCGACCGCTGTCCCCGCCT
The DNA here is from genome assembly GCF_052113205.1 of Inquilinus sp. YAF38. NCBI lineage: Bacteria > Pseudomonadati > Pseudomonadota > Alphaproteobacteria > Rhodospirillales > Rhodospirillaceae > Inquilinus > Inquilinus sp. YAF38. The sequence goes on from NZ_JBFRCU010000082.1 coordinate 6,710, forward strand.
CGGCCAGTGCCAGGGCGACGGCCTTGCCGATGCCACGCGAGCCGCCGGTGACCAGAGCCACCCGGCTTTTCGATTCAGTCATGCCGCTTCCTATCGGACTGCGTTCTGTTCAGACTTCGATGAGGCCCAGGCGCGTTTCGACTCGTTCGATCCGGTTGGACAGTCGGTCGACGCGGACGGAGAGCTCGGCGATCCGGACGTGGACCTGGGCCATCTCGACATGCAACTGGCCCATCTCGGTTTCCAGATTGCTGAGCCGGACCTTAATCTCGCGGATATCCTCGCGCATGGCATCCTGCCCTGCGCGGATGTGGCGCAAGTGCTCCAGGACAAGGCTTTCCATGTTCTCGGTCATCGTCGCCATCATAGCATCTTCGGCCGGAACGGCTATCCTGCCGGAAAATTGGGATTCGTCCGATGAACGCTCCGCCTGCCTCCGTCGAGGAGACCCTCGCCCTGCTGTCGCGCGGCGACTATGTCGCCGACCGCCCGCTGGCGACCGCGCTGTTCCTGGCCCTGCGGCTGAAGCGGCCGCTGTTCCTGGAGGGCGAGGCCGGGGTCGGCAAGACCGAGATCGCCAAGGTGCTGGCGGCGACGCTGGGCCGGCGCCTGGTACGGCTGCAATGCTACGAGGGCCTCGACATCGCCTCGGCGGTCTATGAGTGGAACTACCAGCGCCAGATGCTGGAGATCCGCTTGGCCGAGGCCGGCGGCGTGCAGGACCGCGACCAGCTGGCCAGCGACATCTTCGCCGAGCGCTTCCTGATCCGCCGGCCGCTGCTGCAGGCGCTGGAGCCGGACGCCGCCGGCCCGGCGGTGCTGCTGATCGACGAGCTGGACCGCACCGACGAGCCGTTCGAGGCCTTCCTGCTGGAGGTGCTGTCCGACTTCCAGATCACGATCCCGGAGCTCGGCACCATCAAGGCGGCGGAGCCGCCGATCGTCATCGTCACCTCGAACCGCACCCGCGAGATCCACGACGCGCTGAAGCGCCGCTGCTTCTACCACTGGGTCGACTATCCGAATGCCGAGCGCGAGCGCGCCATCCTGCACGCCAAGGCGCCCGGCACGCCGGAGGCGCTGAGCGCCCAGATCGTCGCCTTCGTGCAGAAGCTGCGCCGGCTGGACCTGTTCAAGCACCCCGGCGTGGCCGAGACGCTGGACTGGGCCCAGGCGCTGACCGAGCTGGACGTGCTGGAGCTCGACCCCGACGTGGTGCGCGACACGCTGGGCACCATCCTGAAATACCAGGACGACATCGAGCGCATCCAGGGCGCCGAGGCGGCGCGGCTGCTCTCCGAAATGCGGGCGGAGATCAACGCCGCGGCCGCCGCCGCGGTGACCATGCCAGTATGAGCGACGGCGGCTTCGCCCCGATCCGGACCGACCGCCTGGTCCTGCGACGCTTCGCGGCGCGGGATGCCGGGGCGTTCCGTGCCTATCGCGACGACCCCGCAATCGCGCGCTGGCAGGGCTGGGACGGCTGCAGTCGGGAGGAGGCCGAGGCCTTCGTGGCCGGGATGGAGACGGCCGCCTACGGCCTGCCGGGCCAGTGGTTCCAGGTCGGGGTCGCCGACCGGGCGGACGACCGGCTGCTGGGCGACATCGGCGTCCATGTCCTGGCCGGGGAGCCGCGGCTGGCCGAGCTGGGCGTCACCTTCGCCGGCGGCGCCCAGGGGCGCGGCCTTGCGACCGAAGCCGTGGACGCCCTGATCCGGCGCTTGTTCACCGAGGAGGCCCGGCACCGGCTGCAGGCCTCGATCGATCCGCGCAACACCCGCTCCGTCGCCCTGTTCGAGCGGCTGGGCTTCCGGCGCGAGGCCCATTTCCGGCGCTCGGTCTGGGCCAAGGGCGAGTGGTGCGACGACGTTGTCTACGCCCTGCTCGCCGAGGAGTGGAGCGGCCGCCATGTCGCCTGATCCCGACCCGGCCGAGCCGGGCCGCCTCGCCCTCAACGTCATGCAGTTCTGCCGTGCCCTTCGCGCTGCCGGCCTGCCGGTCGGGCCCGGCCGCACCCTGGCGGCGCTGGAGGCGCTGGAGACGGTCGGCGTCTCCACCCGGCAGGACGTCTACTGGGCGCTGCACGCGACCCTGGTGAACCGGCGCGACCAGCGCGAGATCTTCGACCAAGCCTTCCACCTGTTCTGGCGCAACCCCGACATGCTGAAGCGCGCCATGACGCTGATGCTGCCGCAGATCCGAACCGGCAAGGAGGAGGAGCGCGCGGTCAACCGCCGCGTCGCCGAGGCCTTCGCCGACCGCAAGCAGCCCGGCCGCGGCGAAGCGCCCGACGACGCCGAGGAGCCGCCGGAGCTGGAGGTCGATGCCAGCCTGACCTTCTCCGAGCGCGAGAAGCTGCAGCACAAGGATTTCGAGCAGATGAGCGCCGAGGAGCTGGCCCGCGCCCGGGCCGCGATCGCGCGCTTCCGCCTGCCGGTGCGCGACGTGCCGACCCGGCGCTACGCCCCGCACCATTCGGCGCCGCTGGTCGACATGCGCCAGACGCTGCGGCAGTCGCTGCGCGCCGGCGGCCATTCAATCGACCTGGCCCGCCGCATCCGCCGCAAACGCCCGCCGCCGCTGGTGGTGCTGTGCGACATCTCCGGCTCGATGAGCCAGTATTCGCGCATGCTGCTGCATTTCCTCCACGCGGTGACCACAGAGCGCGACCGTGTCCACAGCTTCGTCTTCGGCACCCGGCTGACCAACATCACCCGGCAGCTTCGCCGCCGCGACGTCGACGACGCGCTCGACCGCGTCGGAAGGGCGGCGCAGGACTGGGGCGGCGGCACCCGCATCGGCGCCTGCCTGGCCGAGTTCAACCGGGTCTGGGGCCGCCGGGTGCTGGGCCAGGGCGCGGTGGTGATCCTGATCACCGACGGGCTCGACCGCGACGCCGGCGACCGGCTGGAGGACGAGATCGACCGGCTGCACCGCAGCAGCCGCCGGCTGATCTGGCTGAACCCCCTGTTGCGCTGGGACGGGTATGCGCCAAGATCTATGGGGGCGCGCGCCCTGATGCCGCATGTCGACGAGTTCCGACCGGTCCACAGCCTGGCCAGCCTGGCCGCGCTGGTGGATGTGCTGGCCGAGGACGCGATGCGTGGCGACCGGCGCATGGCCAGGTGGCGGCAACTCGCCGCCACCCAGCAGGAGATGGTGCAATGAGCGATCATGACGATGTGCTGGCCCAGGCCTCGGCATGGGCCGCCGAAGGGCGCCCGGTGGCGCTGGCCACCGTGGTCTCGACCTGGGGCTCTTCGCCCCGCCCGGCCGGCAGCCAGCTGGTGATCGACGGCGACGGCCGGATGCAGGGCTCGGTGTCAGGCGGCTGCATCGAGGGCGCCGTGGTGCGCGAGGCGCTGGAGGTGATGGAAGACGGCAAGCCGCGCCTGCTCGATTTCGGCGTCACCGACGAGCAGGCCTGGGATGTCGGGCTGGCCTGCGGCGGCAAGGTCCAGGTCTTCGTCGAGCGGCTGTCGTGAAGCGCGAGATCCTCGACGCGCTGCAGGCCGCCCGGGCCGGGCACCAGACCGCGGCGCTGGTGACCCATCTGGCCAGCGGCAATCAGTCCCTGGTGGTCGACGGCACGGTGACCGGCGACCTGCCGGTGGACGAGTCGCTGCAGCGTGCCGTCGAGGAAGCGCTGCGCCACAACCGCAGCCGCACCGCCGCAGACGGCACGCTGTTCATCCAGGCCTTCGTGCCACCTTTACGGCTGGCAATCATCGGCGCCGTCCACATCGCCCAGGCGCTGGCGCCGATCGCGGCGCTGGCCGGCTATGACGTCACCGTGATCGACCCGCGCCGCGCCTTCGCCTCGGATGAGCGCTTCCCCGGCGTCAAGGTCAGCACCGAATGGCCGGATGACGGCCTTGCGGCCCTGAAGCCGGACGGCCGCACCGCGGTCGTCACCCTGACCCACGACCCCAAGCTGGACGACCCGGCGCTGGACGTGGCGCTGCGGTCGCCGGCCTTCTACATCGCCGCGCTCGGCAGCCGGAAGACCCATGCCGGGCGGATCGAGCGGCTGACCGCGCGCGGCCACGGCACCGACGCGCTGACCCGGATTTACGGCCCGGCCGGCCTCGCCCTCGGCGCCGTGTCCCCGGCCGAGATCGCGATCTCGGTGATGGCACAGATGACGGCGGTGCTGCACGGCGCCGAACCGCTCGGAAAGGCCCCCGCGTGATCTTCGGCTCCCTGCCTGTCGCCGAGGCCGCCGGCGCCATCCTGGCCCACACGGTCGCCGCCGCCGGCACGCTGTTCCGCAAGGGACGGCGGCTGAGCGCGGCCGACATCGCGGCGCTGCAGGCCGCGGGCGTCCAGGAGATCCAGGCGGCGCGGCTGGAGCGCGGCGACATCCATGAGGACCAGGCGGCCGAGCGCGTGGCCGCGGCGGTGCAGGGACCGGGCCTGAGCGCCAGCGCCGCCTTCACCGGCCGGGTCAATCTCTACGCCGAGGTGGCCGGCCTGATCGTGATCGACCGCGAGCGGATCGACCGGCTGAACCGGCTGGACGAATCGATCACCATCGCCACCCTGCCGGAATGGGCCGAGGTTGCGCCGAAGCAGATGGTCGCGACCATCAAGATCATCCCTTTCGCCGCGCCGACCGACGCCGTGTCGCTGGTCGAGGTGATGTCGGTGCTGCCCGAGCGCGGGCCGGCGCTGCGCCTGGCACGCTACCGGCCGCTGAAGGTCGGGCTGATCCAGACGAAGCTGCCAACCACCAAGCCGAGCGTGCTGGACAAGACCGCCCAGGTGACGGCGGAGCGGCTGGCCCGGCTGGGCGGCACGCTGGCGCGCGAGCGCCGGTCGGACCACAAGGCCCCGGCGCTGACCAGCGAGATTCGCATGGTGCAGAATCTCGGCCTGGACCTGCTGCTGATCGCCGGCGCCTCGGCCATCACCGACCGGCGCGACGTGCTGCCGGCGGCGATCGAGGCGTCGGGCGGCATCGTCGAGCATTTCGGCATGCCGGTCGACCCTGGCAACCTGATCCTGATGGGCCGCATCGGCGCCATGCCGGTGCTGGGCCTGCCCGGCTGCGCCCGCTCGCCCAAGCTGAACGGCTTCGACTGGGTGCTGCAGCGCATCGCGGCGGGGCTGACCGTCACCCGCCTCGACGTCATGGCGATGGGTGTCGGCGGCCTGCTGGCCGAGATCCCCAGCCGGCCCCTGCCCCGCGACCGCGCCGCCGACGGCAACGGCATGCCGCATGCGCCGAATGTCGGCGTGCTGGTGCTGGCCGCAGGCCAATCGCGCCGCATGGGCGAGCTGAACAAGCTACTGGCCCCGGTCGAGGGCAAGCCGATGGTGGCGCATGCGGTCGACGCCGTGCTGGGGACCAAGGGCATCGGCCCGGTCGTCGTCGTCACAGGCCATGAGCGCGAGCAGGTCGAGGCGGCGCTGGCCGACCGGGCGGTCACCTTCACCGCCAATCCGCGCTATGCCGAGGGCCTCAGCACCTCGCTTGCCGCCGGGCTGGCGGCGCTGCCGCACGAGACCGACGCCGCGCTGGTCTGCCTCGGCGACATGCCGCGGATCAGCCCGAAGCTGATCGAGCGCCTGGTCGCCGCCTATGCGCCGACGGAAGGCCGCTCGATCGTGGTGCCGACCCATCAGGGCAAGCGCGGCAACCCGGTGCTATGGGACCGCCGCTTCTTCCCGGCCATGGCCGCGGTCGCCGGCGATGTCGGCGCCCGCCACCTGATCGGCGAACACGCCGCCGAAGTGGTGGAGATCGAGGCTGGCGACACGGCCGTGCTGTTCGACGTCGACACGCCCGAGACGCTGTCGACCCTGTCCAAGGTGCCGACGCGATGATCGACGCGCTCTACGACCAGGCGATCTTGCAGAAAGCTCGGACGGCAACCGGCGCCGGGCGGCTGCAAGAGCCGGACGGGTCCGCGATGATCGACAACCCGCTGTGCGGCGACCGGGTGACCATCGACCTGACCCTCGCCGACGGCAAGGTGGCGACGCTGGGCCATCTGGTGCGCGGCTGCGTGCTATGCGAGGCGTCGGCGGCGCTGATCGCCGAGAAGGCGATCGGCCAGGCCCCGGCGGCCCTGCGCCAGGCGGCGGCCGGGATCAAGCCGATGCTGYGTGAGGGCGCCGACCCACCCTGGCCGGAGCTGGAGATCTTCACCCCGGTCCGCGCCGTGCGCAGCCGGCACGACTGCGTCGAGCTGCCGTTCCGCGCCCTCGCCGCGGCGCTGGACAAGGCGGGCGCTTGACCCCGGACGGCGTCGGGCACACTTAGGTTTTTCTCGGCCCCGCACTGCAGCAGATCGATGAAATCCTCCGACGCCCACATCCTCATGGTCCCCGGCCTGGCTTCACCGGACGAGAGCCATTGGCAGTCGCGCTGGCAGTCGCGCCTGAAGACCGCGCGCTGGGTCGGCAGCGCCGATGATCCCGCGGATCGGGACAGCCGGGTCGAGTCGCTGGTCGCGGCCGCCGAGGCCGGCGACAAGCCGGTGGTGCTGATCGCCCATGGCCTGGGGGTGCTGGCCGTCGCCTTCGCCGCCGCGCGGCTGAACGGCCGCGTCGCCGGGGCACTGCTGGTGGCGCCGGCGGACCCGGCCGGCGCACCCGGCTACGAGGACGTGCCGCGCGACCCGCTGCCCTTCCCGTCCCTGCTGGTCGCCAGCGCCAGCGATCCGCGCTGCGCCCTGGCCGTGGCCGACGACCTGGCGGCCGCCTGGGGCAGCCAGTTCGTCGATGCCGGCGACGCCGGCGGCCTCGACAGCACCAGCGGCCACGGCCCGTGGCCGGAGGGACTGACTCGCTTCGCCATGCTGATGGCGCGGCTGTGACGCTGTGCGCTGCGTCGAATTGACTTACATATTGATCGTATCTCTGCTGGCTGTATAGGCGAACAGGCTCGGAGGCCCAGGGCCTTCTCAGACACAGCCACGAGCAACCAGATGACGATCCTGCCGGCCGCCGCGACCGCGGTGCGGACCGACCAGACGGCGAACCGCTACGACCGAACGACCATTGCCCTGCACTGGCTGACCGCCGGGCTGGTGGTCACGCTCTTCCTGCTGGCCGAAGGCTGGGGCTTCGTCCCGCGCGACCTCCGCAAAGCCGGCCAATCGCTCCACATCTCCCTCGGCATCCTGCTGGCCGCCGTGCTGGTCACACGCCTGCTCTGGCGCGGCAGCGCCGGACGGCGCCTGGCGCCGGCGAACACCGGCCTGCTGCATCTGGCGGCCAAGGCGGCGCATCACGCGTTATACCTGCTGCTCGCGGCGCAGGTGACGCTGGGCTTCCTGTTCCGCTGGGCCCAGGGCGAGCCGTTCCAGTTCTTCGGCCTGTTCGCGGTGCCGCCGGCCTTCGCCCCCGATCCCGACCTGGCGGACACGATCGGCGGGCTGCACAACACCGTTGCCTGGACGATCATCGTCCTGGCCGGGCTGCATGCCGCCGCGGCGCTGATCCACCACTACGCGCTGCGCGACGGCGTGCTGCGGCGGATGCTGCCGGGCCGCGGCTGATCACGGTCGTCCGGCCGGGGGAAGGGCCGGTGTCAGTTTTCGCCCCTTTTATTGTCATTCTCGGGCTTGACCCGAGGATCCAGGGGCTCTCAGGAGCGGCTCTCGGTGGCCCTTGGATTGCCGGGTCAAGCCCGGCAATGACAATCAGGAGGCTGGGCCCAGGGGGCCAAAGCGCAGAAGGCCGGACCGGATACTTCCGGATCACCCCTTCGCCGCGTCGAATTCCTTGACCAGCCGCTTCGGCGCGACCTCGCGCCAGCGGCGCAGCAGGAAGGCTTCGACCGCGTTCGCATTGGCCTTCGGCAGGCGCGCGAGCACGATCGGCCAGTCGCGATAGTGCGGGGTGAGGTGGAACACCTCAGGCTCGGCCTCGATCAGCAGTTCGCGCTCGTCGAAGCCGACGCCGAGCATGACCAGTGTCTCGCCGTCCTCGCGCAGCCGGGTCAGCAGCTTGCCCTTCACCTTCAGCGCCGGCGTGCCATAGGAGGTCGACCGCTCGACGCCGGGCCAGGCCAGAGCGATCGCGCAGACATCGTCGAAGGTCATTCAAGCCGCCCGACGGCTCTCCGCCTGCGCCCGGACCATTTCCATCCAGCGCAGCCCGAGCTGGCGCGCAAACCGGGCCGAGGCCGGCAGGTCGGTCGCCAACTGGTCGCGATAGCTGGCGAAGAACTCCGGGAACCGGTCGCGGGTCCACTCCGAGAACATCTCGACCCAGCCCTCGACGATGTCCGCCGAGACTTCGAGGTGGAACTGCAGCCCATACAGGCCCGGCCCGGCGGTGAAGGCCTGGTTGGTGCACACGGCATTGGTCGCCAGCAGCGTCGCGCCCTGCGGCAGGTCGAAGGTGTCGTAGTGCCAGTGCATCAGCTTCGGCAGCGGCGCCAGGCCGCACAGCAGCGGGTCGGCCGCGGCCGCGTTGGTCGCCTCGATCGCAGTGAACCCGACCTCCGGCGTATGGTGGCGGCGCACCGTCCCGCCTAGCGCCCGGGCCAGCAGCTGGGCGCCGAGGCAGATGCCCAGCACCGGCTTGCCAGCATCGGCGAAAGCGCGGATCGCGGCAATCTCGGCCGGCAGATAGGGATGAGCGACATCGTCGCCCGCAAACTGAACGCCGCCCAGCACCAGCAGCCCGTCATGGCCCGAGGCGTCGGCCGGCACGGCGTCGCCATGCTCGGGGAAGCGCACATCCTCGACCCCACCCGCCTCCGCGATCGCGTCGCCGATCAGGCCCGAAGGGGTGCGGTCGTTGTTCTGCAGGGTCAGGATCTTCACGGCGTCGCTCCGCAGGTCGGCACGCGGGAAGGCTACGGGCAGGCCGGCGGCATCGCCAAATGCCGAGACTGCGGGGCGGCCATGGCGTCGGAGCCGAGGCTCTCAGAGAAGATCTTGGACCATGAACTTCAGATAGGCGGCCTTCAGCAGCCAACGCCGATGGGCACCCAGCGGGAAGCGCGTCGGTGGCGTCGCCATCAGCGCCGGGATGCCGACGCCCGGCACCGGGCCGCCGGTCATGGCATGAGCCACGGCGCGGCCGGCCCAGCCGGCGCTGGCGACGCCGTTGCCGTGATAGGCCAGGGCGTACCAGATCCCCGGATCGTCCGGCACCTGGCCCAGCATCGGTGTCAGATTGGCCGACAGGCACACCAGGCCGGACCAGAAATGCGTGGTCTCGACGCCGCGCCAAGCGGGATAGGCGATGCCGATCCGCCCCTCCAGCCAGCGCCGGTAGCGTGCCGTCGCCTCCGGGCTGCCCCAGGTGCCGCCGCGGGCACCGAGCAGCAGCCGGCCATCCTTCAGCAGCCGGAAGTAGAACAGCAGGTTGCGGGTGTCGGACAGCGGCGTTTCGGTGGTCCAGCCCTGCGCCGCGCGCTCCGCCTCGGTCAGCGGCCGGGTGACGACGATGTTGGACAGGGCCGGCAGGAAGGTCCCGGCCAGATACGGATGCAGCCCGTCCGTGGTGTAGCCGTTGGTGGCGATCAGCACCCGCTTCGCCCGCAGCGAGCCGCCCGCCGTGACCAGCCGGTGCCCGCCACCCTCGCGCTGCCAGCCGGTGACGCGGCTGCGGTCGTGGATCTTCGCCCCGCGGGCCAGGGCGGCGCGGGTCAGGCCGCGATGGTATTTCAGCGGGTGCAGGCCGAAGCCGGCGGCGTGGTGCAGCGCACCATGCGCCTCCGGCCCGGCATGGCCGCGCTCGCGCAGCTCGTCCCAGCTCCACAGCGTCGAGGTCAGCCCGGAGACCTCGCGGTCCCAGCGCGCATCCTCCTCCAGCTCGCGCACCCGGCTGGGCTTGTGGGCGACGCTGATGACGCCGTCGCCCTGGCGGTCGAGATCGATGCCCTCGTCCCGGGCCAGCGCCGCCACCAGCTCGGTCGCCTCGACCTGGGCGGCGTAGTAGCGCCGCACCTCGTCGCGGCCGACCCGCTTCAGCATCGCCGGGCCGGACAGCTTGGCGGCGCCGATGCAGTTGAAGCCGCCGTTGCGGCCGGAGGCGCCCCAGCCGATCGGCCCGGCCTCCAGCACCCGGACGTCGATCCCGAGGTCGCGGGCCAGATGCAGCGCCGCCGACAGCCCCGTGTAGCCGCCGCCGATCACGGCGACGTCGCAGGCCTCGTCGCCGGCCAGCGGCACGCAGCCCTCAGGCGCCGGCCCGGCGGTCGCCTCCCAATAGCTCTGCACGGTGCGCGAAGTGTCGGCGGTGGCCGGATGGTAGAGGCTGTCCTGGGGCATCCGATCCGCTCACTTGTCACCGCATCGCAACGCGGCGGAGGATGACACCGGGCCGCGGGCCGGTCCATTCTGGCACGACCATCCGGAGGGAGATTCGAGCCATGCAGGGCCCGTCGCGCCGTCAGGTCATGCTCGCCACCGTGTTCGCCGCAGCCCCCCTGCCCGGATGGGCGGCGGCAGCGCCGCTGCGCCTGACCTTCCTGCACGTCAACGACGTCTACGAGATCGGACCGGTCCGCGGCCAGGGCGGCTTCGGCCAACTGGCGACCCTGCTGAAGCAGGCCCGCGCCGAGAACCCGCACAGCATCACCACCTTCGGCGGCGACACGCTGTCGCCCTCGGTCATGTCGGGCCTGACCAAGGGCTCGCAGATGGTCGACCTGTTCAACGCCGTCGGCGTCGATTACGCGGTCTGGGGCAACCACGAGTTCGACTACGGGCCGGAGCTGGCGGCGCAGCGGATCGGCGAATCGAAGTTCCCCTGGCTCGGCGCCAACGTGCTCGGCAAGGACGGCAAGCCCTTCGGCGGCGGCGTCGCCACCGCCACCCGCAAGGTCGGCGACTACACCATCGGCTTCCTCGGCATCCTGACACCGGACACGGCGGTACTGTCGAGCCCCGGGCCGGACATCAGCTTCCCCGACATCATCACCACGGCGAAGCAGGCGGTCGAGGCGCTGAAGGCCGAGGGCGCCAACATCCTGGTGGCGCTGACCCATCTCGGCATCGCCCAGGACCGGCAGCTGGCGCAGTCGGTCAAGGGGCTGCACCTGGTGCTGGGCGGGCACGACCACGACCCGATCATGTTCTACGAGAACAACGTCCTGATCTTCAAAGCCGGCTACGATTCGCACTATCTCGGCGTGGTCGAGCTGGAGATCTCGACCCGCGAGACCAAGGACGGGCCGGTGATCGCGGTGCTGCCGAGCTGGGAGGTGCGCCCGACCGCGGGTGTCGAGCCGGACCCGGAGATCCAGGCCAAGGTCGACGCCTTCAGCAAGGCGCTGGACGACGCGCTGGGCATCGTCATCGGCATCACCTCGGTCGAGTTGGACAGCCAGCGCGGCGCCGTGCGCACGGAGGAGACGACGATGGGCAACCTGATCGCCGACGGGGTGCGCTGGGGCACCACCGGCGCGCAGATCGCCATCATCAATGGCGGCGGCGTCCGCGGCGACCGGCTGATCGCCGCCGGCACCCAGCTGACCCGCAAGGACATCCTGACCGAGCTGCCCTTCGGCAATGTCGCGGTGCTGCTGGAGCTGACCGGCGCCGAGATCCGCGCGGCGCTGGAGAACGGCGTGTCCCAGGTCGAGGCCGTCGCCGGACGCTTCCCGCAGGTCTCCGGCCTCGCCTTCGTCTGGGGCCCGGCCAAGCCGCCCGGCAGCCGGGTGATCTCGGTCACGGTCGACGGCAAGCCGCTGGACGACGCTGCGGTCTACCGCGTCGCCACCAACGACTACATGGCCGGCGGCGGCGACGGTTATGCCGCCTTCACCAAGGGCAAGGTGCTGGTCGACGCCTCGGCCGCGCGGCTGATGGCGACGGTGGTGATGGACTATGTCACCGCGATGAAGACAGTGTCGCCGAAGGTCGACGGCCGCATCCGGCGGACCTCATGATCATGGATTCCGGCGGCACGGCCCCGCCGGTCCTGGGGCTGGCGCTCGGCGGCGGCATCGCCCGCGGCTGGGCCCATATCGGCGTGCTGCGGGCGCTCGACGCCGCCGGCATCAAGCCGCAGGTGGTGTGCGGCACCTCGGTCGGCGCCCTGGCCGGGGCCGCCCATCTTTCCGGCCGGCTCGACATGCTCGAAGCCTGGGCCCGCGGGCTCGACCGGAAGCGGATGGTCTCCTATCTCGATTTCGGCCTCGGCCTGCCCGCCCTGATCAGCGGCCGCAAGCTCGGGCGGCTGCTGGACCAGAGCTTCGGCGACCTCAGGATCGAGGATCTCGGCGTCCCCTTCGGCGCCGTCTGCGTCGACCTGTTCACCGGCCACGAGGTCTGCCTGCGCGAGGGCCGGGTGTCCGAGGTGCTCCAGGCCTCCTACGCCCTGCCCGGCGTGTTCCCGCCGCGGCATATCGGCCGCCACATGCTGGTCGACGGCGCCCTGGTCAACCCGGTGCCGGTCTCGGTCTGCCGCGCCCTCGGCGCCGAGGTGGTGATCGCGGTCAACCTGAACGGCGACATCATGGGCCGGACCCGGGTGCCCGAGGGCGGCTATGCCCGCATCGCCGGCTTCGACATCCTCGAGCTGATGCCGGGCGGCAGCCTGCTGGGCGGCCTCAACGGCGTGGCCCGCAAGCTGTTCCGCCGCGACCCGGACATGCCGAGCCTGTTCGGGGTGATGATGGCCTCGCTCAACATCATCCTCGACCGCATGGGCCGCATCCGCCTGGCCGCGGAACCGCCGGACGTCGCGATCGACCCGAAGCTCGGCCATATCGGCAGCGCCGAGTTCGACCGGGCGGCCGAGCTGATCGACCTCGGCTACGCGGCGGCGGAGGCGGCGATCCCCGACATCCGCGAGGCGCTGCGCGTCACCTCCTACGGGCTTGGTCCGGAGGCGCCGGCGCCCGCCGCGAAATAGCGGGTGGGCGGCGCGCCCAGCAGGCGCTTGAACATGGTGGTGAAGGCGGCGGCGCTGTCGTAGCCGAGGTCGAGGGCCACGGTCGTCACCGCTTCGCCCGCCGCCAGCCGCGGCAGGGCCGCGAACAGGCAGGCCTGCTGCCGCCAGCCGGAGAGGCTCAATCCGGTCTCCTGCCGGAACAGCCGGGTGAAGGCGCGGCGGCTCATGCCCAGCGCGCCGCACCAGTCGTCGATCGTGTCGTGCGGCGTCGGCCCCTCCAGGAACCGGCGGCAGCGCGCCGCCAGCGCCGCATGGCCCGGCAGCGGCAGGTTCAGCGGCAGCACCGGCATGCGCGCGATCTCCTGCAGGATCAGCGCCATGATCAGCCCTTCCCGACCGTCGATGTCGTATTCCAGCGGCAGGTCGACCGCCTCCAGCAGCAGGCTGCGCATCAGCGCCGACACCCCGACCACGCGGCATCCGGTCGGCAGGCCGGAATTGGTGTCGGGTTCGACATAGACGCTGCGCACATTCACCGCGCCGAGAAGTTGCACGTCATGGGTGATGCCGCCCGGGATCCACACCCCGCGCTCCGGCGGCACCACCCAGCGGCCCTGCTCGGTCCGTACCAGCAGCACGCCGTTGCTGCCATACAGCAGCTGCGACCGCCGGTGTCGGTGCGGCAGGATCACATAGTTCGCGGGATAGTCGTTGCCGATCGCGATGATCGCGCGCGGCGTGTCCTCGTAGTCGAAGGGCGTGATGTTGCGGACCATGGCCCACTCTCGAAGTTAATAGACCAAAGCACGAAAGCAGGTCGAAGCGGAAGGCGTATCCTTGGACAGCCGGCGGCACTCCCGCCACCGGATGCCTCAGTGATGGCCGCTCAGCGGCCATCGGGACGATCGGGAATGACGAGCGAAACCCTGGGCCGCAGGCCCGAAGTCGACGGAACGGTGTTCACCATCCTGGCCGCGATCAGCTTCAGCCATCTGCTGAACGACATGATGCAGTCGCTGCTGCCGGCGCTTTACCCGATGCTCGCCTCGGATTTCGGCCTCGATTTCGGCCAGGTTGGGCTCATCACTTTGGTGTTCAACCTCACCGCCTCGATCCTGCAGCCGGCGATCGGCCTCTACACCGACCGCAGGCCGCAGCCCTATTCGCTGCCGCTCGGCATGGGCTTCACCCTGGTCGGCCTGATCGTGCTGTCGGTCGCCACGAGCTTTCCGCTGCTGCTGCTGGGCGCGGCGCTGGTCGGCATGGGCTCCGCCGTCTTCCATCCGGAATCCTCGCGCATCGCCCGGCTGGCCTCGGGCGGGCGGCACGGGCTGGCGCAGTCGGTGTTCCAGGTCGGCGGCAATATCGGCTCGGCGATCGGGCCGCTGCTCGCCGCCTTCATCGTGCTGCCGCGCGGCCAAGCCAGCATCGGCTGGTTCTCCGCCGCCGCCCTGCTCGCCATCCTGGTGCTGACCGGCGTCGGCAGCTGGTACCAGCGGCACCGGCGCAGCATGGCGGCCAGGCCGCGACGCCCGGTCGCGCCGATCGCCCTGTCGCGCGGCAAGGTCGGGATGTCGCTCGGCGTCCTCGGCATGCTGGTATTCTCGAAATACATCTACCTGGCCAGCCTGACGAGCTACTTCACCTTCTACCTGATCCAGACCTTCGGCGTGTCGGTGCAGCAGGCGCAGATCCACCTCTTCATCTTCCTCGGCGCCGTCGCCGTGGGCACGGTGGCGGGCGGCCCGATCGGCGACCGCTTCGGCCGGAAAGTCGTGATCTGGGGGTCGATTCTGGGCGTGCTGCCCTTCACCATGGCCATGCCCTATGTCGGACTGACCGGCACGGTGATCCTCAGCATCGTCATCGGCCTGATCCTGGCCTCGGCCTTCTCCGCCATCGTCGTCTATGCGCAGGAGCTGGTGCCGGGGAAGCCGGGCACGATCGCCGGCCTGTTCTTCGGCTTCGCCTTCGGCATGGGCGGCATCGGCGCCGCCGTGCTGGGCGAGGTCGCGGATCTGACCAGCATCGGCTTCGTCTACCGGATCTGCGCCTTCCTGCCGCTGATCGGGCTGCTGACCGTCTTCCTGCCCGACCTGGAGCGGCCACGGCGGGTGGCCACCGCTCCCGCGGAGTAAGAGGGGCAGGTTCAGCGAAGCGGACGCCGGCGGCTGTTCCGGCGTCCGCTTCGGTCTATCTTGAACCGGATGGGCCAGCGGCAGCAGCACCGGCACGCGCCGGCATGGGTGATCGCGGCGATGTGCCTCTGGCCCGCGGCGACCCTGGCGCATGACAGCTGGATCAACCGCGGCCGCTACCTCGAATACGGCACCGTCAACCATTGCTGCGGCGAGCATGACTGCTCGGCCTGGCCGCGCGCGGATATCGAGGAGAGCGCCGACGGCTACCGGATCCGCTCGACCGGCGAGTTCGTGCCGCGCTTCAAGGCCCAGAGCAGCGAGGACGGCGAATACTGGATCTGCCGCAAATCGACCCACGCGATCCGCTGCTTCTTCGCGCCCTCGCCGGGGGCATAGCCGCCCGGCCGCGTTCGCCATGGCCTTGATACAGAAGAGAGAATGGTGCCCAGGGACGGAGTCGAACCGCCGACACGGGGATTTTCAATCCCCTGCTCTACCAACTGAGCTACCTGGGCGCCGTTGGCTCCGCAGTGCGGAGGCCGTGCTTATAGGAAACCGGACGCCGGCTGTCTAGCGCTGATCTTCATCCGGCTGCAATGTTTCTTCGGCCTCGTCCTCGGGCTTCACCGGAACCGTGTAAGCCTCGGAAAACCAATGGCCGAGATCGATGTCGGCGCAGCGGCGCGAGCAGAACGGACGGTATTGCTGCACCGTCGGCTTGCGGCAGATCGGGCAGCGCCCCTTGGTCTCTGTGATCGTGGTCATGGCTCTCAGAATCGGGTCTTTGGCACGCAGCTTCAAGTCTGTCGGCGATCAGCCATGGACGACATCGGCCAACGCCTGGCCGCGCCGCTCCCGCGCCAGCTCGGCCAGGCCCAGCGGCGACAGGGATTCGCTGAGCTGAACCCGCAGCGGATCGTCGGCCAGCGCGCCGCGGAAGGCGTTCAGCAGCGCCGCGCGGTCGCCGCCGCGGCGCAGCGAGATGAAGTCGACCACCACCGTGCCGCCGATGTTGCGCAGCCGCAGCTGGCGGGCGATCTCGATCGCCGCCTCGCGGTTGGCGCGGACATGGTCGGGCGCGCGGCCGCCATCGACGTCGATCGCGGTCAGGGCACGGGTCGCCTCGATGGTGATGCTGCCGCCAGAGGGCAGCGGCACGGTCGGGCCCAGCAGCGTGTCCAGCACGTCGCCCAGCGGTGCCGCGCCGGCGGCGATGCGGGGCGCCAGCTCGGGCACCGCCGTCATGGCCCAGCGCTGCAGCGGTGGCAGCAGGGCGGCGCCGTCGATGACGATGCGGGCAGCGTCGGGGTGATCCAGGATCAGCCGGCGGGCGGCGCCCGGCGCCGGCTCCAGCAGGGCCGGGGCGCGGGTGTCCTCGGCCCGATCGGCGATCGCCTCCCAGCGCCGCGCGAGCCGTGTCGCCTCGTCCAGCACCGCGTCGACCGCCATGCCGGCGCTGGCGGCGCGGACGATCCAGCCGCCCTCGAGCCGCTGCTGCCACTCCCGCTTCGCCGCGGGGCCGAGCCGGCTCGACACCGCCACGCTCGTCGAGAACGGCAGGTGGATCAGGCCGGCGCCGGGCACCGCCACGTCGCGCGTCGCCTCCGCCCCCTTCTCGGCCCGGGGGTCGGCGACGATCTGGACGATCACCGGCGCGCCGGCCCGCAGCGAGTCGGCGTCCGGCCCGCGCAGCGGCAGGAAGGCGCTGCGGCCGGTGCCGATGTCAAGGAAGGCGGCGGCGGAGACGCGGTCGACCTTCTCGACCCGCGCCAGCACCACCGCACCGGCCAGGCTGGGCCGGGACAGACGTTCCGCGGCGAGGTCGGTCAGGCGGCCGTCGATCACCACGCCGGCCAGCAGCACGCCGTCCGTAGAGGTGATCTCGACCGTCTTCACCAGCGGAAGCCGGCGCCGCCCAGCAGCYGCGAGGTCTCGAACAGCGGCAGGCCGACGATGTTGGAATAGGAGCCTTCGATGGCGCGGATCAGCGCCGCCGCCCGCCCCTGGATGGCATACCCGCCGGCCTTGCCGCGGCCCTCGCCCGAGGCGACATAGGCGTCGATCTCGGCCGGGGTCAGGCGCTTGAAGATCACGCTGCTCTGCACCAGGCGCTGGCGCATGGTGCCGTCCGGCGCGATCAGGCAGACGCCGCCATGGACGCGGTGGCGCCGGCCGGACAGCAGCTCCAGGCACTGCCGCAGCTCGGCGTCGGTCTCGGCCTTGGGCAGGATCCGCCGGCCGCAGCCGACCACGGTGTCGGCCGTCAGGATGAAGGCGCCGGGCACCCGGGCCCGAATCGCCTCGGCCTTGGCCTGGGCCAGGCGCTTGGCATGCGGGCCGGGCAACTCGCGTTTCAGCGGGGTTTCGTCGAGATCGGCAGGCAGGACCTGGTCCGGCACGATGCCGATCTGGCGCAATAAATCGAGACGCCTCGGCGAAGCCGAGGCGAGAACAAGCACGTCGACCGTGCCCTGACCGGGCACGGCAGTTACTTGAAGCGGAAGGTGATGCGACCCTTGCTCAGGTCGTACGGGGTCATCTCGACATTGACCCGGTCACCCGCCAACACCCGGATGCGGTTCTTGCGCATCTTGCCCGAGGTGTGCGCGAGAACTTCGTGGTCGTTGTCCAGCTTCACCCGGAACATCGCGTTCGGGAGCAGCTCGGTCACGGTGCCCGAGAACTCGATCAAATCTTCCTTGGCCATCCAAACTCGCCATGTTGAGAATCCGCCCAAGAAGTGGGCGACCGGACTTGCCGGGTCAAGAAATTTGTGCGCGCCGGGGCGGGTTTCGGCCATGTCTTCGTCGTTGAGTCAGGTCGTGGACAGCCTGTTGGTCCATGGATCGAAGACAGGAATGCCGGCATTTCGAAAATCGCCGACGTTCCGGGTGGCGACACCGAGGTCATGCGCCTTTGCCATCGCTGCAATCAGCGCATCCGGTTGGGCATAGGTGTAACCGGCCTTCTGTCCGTCATGCACCAGGCGGCGCCAGATCAGCAGGATCTCCTCGTCGATGTCGAGAATGCGATCGCCGAACCACAGTCGGACACCATCCTTCAACCATGCTTCCAGCTCAGCCTGGAAGCCTGGATCGGAAACTCGCTCGATGCCGAGCCGGATCTCGGCGACAGTCACACGACTGAGATAACAGGCTACTGGCGGCACGCTCTCGGCCCAGCCTCGGACCGCACGATTACACCGCGTCCCCTTGCGCAGCTCGGAGACCACATTGGTGTCGAGCAACCAGCCACGCGCCATGATCAGAAGGAAGGCAGGTCACGCACCGGCGCTTGTTCGCGAAGTTCTTCGAACTCCTCTAGCGCCGCGAACGGTCCGTCCCCGAACAGGGCGGCGAGACTGACGGCCGCGGTCGGCACCAGGCGGGCGTAATCGGCAGCCGAAAGGATGACGACCGCATCCTGCCCATGCACGGTGACGCGCTGTGGTCCTGCTTCCCGGGCACGGCGGACGACTTCACTGAATCGAGCCTTGGCGTCCTCGAGCTTCCAGGCCGGCAGGGCGGATGACGAGACGCGCTTGTCGCGGGCAGCCATAAGCAATCTCCTGACCAAGTTAGTCAGAATATCATATAGGCCGGGGCTGACGGCAAGAGCTCGCCGTCACGCCCGCTCCTGCGCCCGATCGCCGAAGCGCTCGCGGATGCGGGACAGCAGCAGGTCGCGGACCTGGCGGAAGGCGACCATCCGGGTCTCGCGGTTGCCCTCGACCACGGTCGGATCGAAGGTGTTCCAGAACTCCAGGTCGCAGGCGGTGGTGCGGGTCATCTCCACCGCCCGGTGCTGGGCCTCCGGCGACAGCGAGATCACCAGATCGAAATTGTCGTCCTCGAGGTCGTCGAAGCCCTTCGGCCGGTGGCGGCTGAGGTCGATGCCGATCTCCTTCAGCGCCGCCACGGCGAAGGGGTCGGGCTCGGCCTCGTCCGGCCGCACCCCGACGCTGTCGACGAAGATGCGCGACCCGGCCACATGCTTCAGGATCGCCTCGGCCATGGCCGAGCGGATCGCGTTCTGGGTGCAGGCGAAGAGGACGCTGGTCGGCCCCGCCATCGCTCACCCGCGGATCTGCAGGACGCAGAGCAGCGTGAACAGCCGCCGCGCCGTCTGGTGGTCGATCGCGATCCGGTCGGCCAGCCTTTCGCCGAGCATGACCGAGCCCTCGTCGTGCAGCCCGCGCCGGCCCATGTCGATCGCCTCGATCCGGGACGGCGGCGCCGTCTTGATCGCGGCGTAATAGGTCTCGCAGACCAGGAAATAATCCTTGATGATCCGGCGGAACGGCTGCACCGGCAGCGCCACCCGCTCGGGCTCGCCCTCCTGCCCGCTGGTGATCTCGAAGATCAGCCGGTTCTCCTCCATACGCAGGCGCAGGCGGTAGGGCCCGGCCGGGCCCTGGACCAGGCGGAAGCTGTTCTGCTCGATCAGGTCGTGGATCGCGACCCGGCGCTCATGCGCCACTTCCGGCGACCGGCGGACGGCGGCGCTCTCGTCGATCACGATCTCGACGAGGCGCCCTTCCTCCGTGTCGCCGGCATCGCCGCTCATCCGTTCAGCCGCCGGGCGATCGACAGGGCATGCGCCTCCAGCCCCTCGGCCCGGGCCAGGCGCACCGCCGCCGGCCCGATCCTGGCCAGGCCCGCGGCGTCGCAGCGCACCAGCGTGGTGCGCTTGACGAAGTCGAACACGCTGAGGCCACTGGCGAAGCGGGCGCTGCGGGCGGTCGGCAGCACATGGTTCGGCCCGGCGACATAGTCGCCCACCGCCTCCGGCGCATGGCGGCCGAGGAAGATCGCCCCGGCATGGCGCACACGGTCGGCGATGCGATCCGGATCGGCGACCGCGAGCTCGAGATGCTCCGGCGCCAGCCGGTCGATCAGCGCCGGGGCGTCATCCAGCGACCCGACCACGATCACCCCGCCCTGCTCGCGCCAGCTGGCGCCGGCGATCTCCGCCTTCGGCAGCCGCGCCAGCACCCGGTCGACCGCCACGGTCACGGCATCGGCGAAGGCGGCGTCGTCGGTGATCAGCACCGACTGGGCGTGAGTGTCGTGCTCGGCCTGAGACAGCAGGTCGACCGCGATCCATTCCGGGTCGTTGCCGGCATCGGCCACCACCAGGATCTCGGACGGGCCGGCGATCATGTCGATGCCGACGGCGCCGAAGACCTGGCGCTTGGCCTCGGCGACATAGGCGTTGCCCGGACCGGTGATCTTGTCGACCGGGCGGATGCTGGCGGTGCCGTAGGCCAGGGCCGCGACCGCCTGGGCGCCGCCGACGCGCCAGATCTCGGTCACCCCGGCCCGCTCCGCCGCGGCCAGCACCAGCGGGTTCAGCACCCCGTCCGGCGCCGGCACCGCCATGGCGATGCGCCCGACCCCCGCCACTTTGGCCGGGATCGCGTTCATCAGGACGGAGCTGGGATAGCTGGCGAGGCCGCCGGGGACATAGATCCCGACCGCGTCGATCGGGGTCCAGCGGGCGCCGAGGCCGATGCCGTCCTCGTCGACATAGGACAGGCTGGGCAGCTCGGTCCTGGCGTGGAAGGACTCGATCCGCCGGGCCGCGAGGTTCAGCGCCGCGTAGGTCTCGGCATCCACCTGCGCCTTCGCCGCGGCGATCTCGTCGGCGCCGATGCGCAGCGTCTCGGGCGTCAGCCGCACCCGGTCGAAGCGCTCGGTGAAGGCGATCAGCGCCGCGTCGCCGCGCGCCCGAATCTCGGCGATGATGGTCGCGACCACGCCGGCAACATCGGCATGGGTGCCGCGGCGGGCGGAGACGAAGGCCTCGAAATCCTCGGCGAAGCCGGGGGAGCGGGCATCAAGACGCAGCGGCATGGACGGCGTTCCGGAAACGGTCGACCCAGCCGGCGATCTCCTCCGGCCGGGTCTTGAAGGCAGCGCGGTTGACGATCAGCCGCGAGGTGACGTCGGCGATGTGCTCGATCTCACGAAGCCCGTTCGCCTTCAGCGTCGAGCCCGACGAGACCAGGTCGACGATGCGGCGGCACAGGCCCAGTGTCGGCGCCAGCTCCATCGCCCCGTTCAGCTTGATGCACTCGGCCTGCACCCCGCGGGCGGCGAAGTGGCGGCGGGTCACATGCGGATACTTGGTGGCGACGCGGACATGGCTCCAGCGCCGCGGATCGTCGGTCTCGGCCAGATCCACCGGCTCGGCCACCGCCAGGCGGCAGGCGCCGATACCGAGGTCGAGCGGGGCATAGAGCTCGGGGTAGTCGAACTCCATCAGCACGTCGTTCCCGGCGACGCCCAGCTGTGCCGCGCCGAAGGCGACGAAGGTGGCGACGTCGAAGGAGCGTACGCGGATCAGCCGGATATGCGGATGGTTGGTGGCGAAGGACAGGCCGCGGTGCCGCGGGTCGTCGAAAGCCGGCTCTGGCTCCAGCCCGGCCTGCGCCATCAGCGGGCGTAGCTCGTCCAGGATGCGGCCCTTGGGCAGGGCGATGGTCAAAGGATCGGGAACGGTCATGGCGCCGGCTTCCGCGGGAACGGCCGGCACCATAGCCGAAAGCGCAGCCGCGAGACCAGAAGAGGCCGCGACTCGCCCATGCGCGGATCGGCGGTCACATGCACGGGAGATTGCGAGGGTCGTGAGCGAACGCCGTTCAGATCATCCAAGGATCAATCACGTTCACCCCGGCCGCCTTGAAGGGGCTGGTGTCGCGGGTGGCGACCATGAAGTTGTTGGCAGTCGCAATGGCGGCGATGTAGCCGTCGGCTATGCTGATCGCCAGACCGGCCGCTCGTGCCCTGGACATCAGTTCGGCATAGGCTTGGGAGGCGGCCAGGTCGAACGACAGCACGCGACCGTGGAACAGCGGCAAGACACGCCGCTCCAGATATTCATGCAGCCCTTCCCGGCGTTTCCCGGCCGGCATCAGCGCAACGCCGAAACGCAGCTCTGCGACGGTGACGGCAGACAGAAACAGCGTCTCGACGGGCTGTGCGTCGATCCAGGCGACCACCCTGCCCTCGGCGGTCCGCATAGTCTCGGAAATGACGTTCGTATCGAGCAGGATCATTCAAAGCTCGGCGGCTCCGCCGGGGACTTGTCGCGCACCTCGTCAAAAACCGCGAAATCCTCGTCCGTAAGGCCCAGTTCCCGGCCGATCTCAGCCAACAGGGTTCCCAGCTTGGGCCGGCCCTCCGGCTTCACGGCTCTTTCCAGGATGTCGCGAATTTCCGCCTCAGTACTGCGCCCATGGGTCGCCGCCCGCACGCGCAGGGCGCGGTGCACCTCGTCGGGCACATTTCTAACGGTGATTGACGGCATGGCTTCACATCCCGCATCTGCCTGCATTGCAAGCATTATATAGAAATGCAGTCACCGTTCGCAATGTGAACCGCCAGCCGCTCCTTCTGCCCATCCTACCCCGCAGCGCTCTCGAAGGCGCGGCCGATCAGGGCCTTGGCGTCGTCCTGCACCTGCCGCAGATGGTCCTCGCTGCGGAAGCTCTCGGCGTAGATCTTGTAGACCTCCTCGGTGCCCGAGGGCCGGGCCGCGAACCAGCCGTTCGCCGTCGCCACCTTGATGCCGCCGAAGGGTTGGCCGTTGCCGGGCGCCTTGGTCAGCGTCTCGGTCACCGGGTCGCCGCCGAGCTGGGTGGCGCCGAGGCTCTCGGGCGTCAGCGTCTTGAACACCTGCTTCTGCTGGCTGCTGGCCGGCGCATCGGCGCGGGCGTACCAGGATGCGCCCAACTCCTGCGTCAGCCCGGTGTACAGCTCGCTCGGGTCGCGACCGGTGACGGCTGTGATCTCCGCCGCCAGCAAGCCGAGGATGAGGCCGTCCTTATCGGTGGTCCACACCGTGCCGTCCCGGCGCAGGAACGAGGCGCCGGCACTCTCCTCGCCGCCGAAGCCGACCGACCCGTCGCTCAGGCCCTCGACAAACCATTTGAAGCCGACCGGCACCTCCAGCAGGCGGCGGCCCAGCTTGGCGGCGACCCGGTCGATCACGCTGCTGCTGACCAGCGTCTTGCCGATGGCGCTGTCCGCCCGCCAGCCCTTGCGGTGCTGGAACAGATAGGCGATCGACGCCGCCAGGAAGTGGTTCGGATTCATCAGCCCGGCGGTGCGGGTGACGATGCCGTGGCGGTCGGCGTCGGTGTCGTTGGCGAAGGCGACCTCGAATGTCTCCCGCAAACCCAGCAGCCGGGTCATGGCGTAGGGCGACGAGCAATCCATGCGGATCTTGCCGTCCCAATCCGCCGTCATGAAGCGGAAGGTCGGGTCGACCAGGTCGCTGACCAACGTCGCGGCGATGCCATACCGGTCGATCAGCGGCTTCCAATAGCCCACCGCCGCGCCGCCCAGCGGGTCGATGCCGATCTTCACGCCCGAGGAGCGGATCGCCTCGAGATCGACCACGCTGCCCAGATCGCCGACATAGCCATCGATGAAGTTGTGGCGATGCGTGGTCGCGGCCTTCAGCGCGCGCGCCAGCGGCACCCGCTGCACCCCGTCCAAGCCCTTGCCGATCAGCTCGTTGGCGGTGCGCTCGATCCAGCCGGTCACCTCGGTGTCGGCCGGCCCGCCATTCGGCGGGTTGTACTTGAAGCCGCCATCCTCCGGCGGGTTGTGCGAGGGGGTGACGACGATGCCGTCCGCCAGCCCCGCGGTCCGGCCGCGGTTATAGGTCAGGATGGCGTGCGAGATCACCGGCGTCGGGGTGTAGCCGCCATCCCGGTCGATCATGGTCTCGACGCCGTTCGCCGCCAACACCTCCAGCGCGCTGGCCAGCGCCGGCTCGGACAGCGCGTGGCTGTCGATGCCGATGAACAGCGGCCCGTCGATCCCGGCCCGCTTGCGGTACAGGCAGATCGCCTGGGTGATGGCGAGGATGTGGTCCTCGTTGAAGCTGCCGGCGAAGGCCGTGCCGCGATGGCCCGAGGTGCCGAAGGCGACGCGCTGCGCCGGATTGGCCGGATTCGGCTTGGTCGTGAAATAGGCCGTGATCAGCCGCGGCAGGTTGACGAGGTCGGACGGATCGACGGGCTTTCCTGCGCGCGGGCTGACCATCTGCATCCATTCCCTGGGCTGGTTTCGTATCACAGGCAAATTGCGCCAGCCGGCGGCGTCTGTCGAGAAGGCGACGCCCGGTTTTCGCTTTCGTCCGCCCGCCGGGTGCGGGCAAATGGGCGAGGCAGCAGGGACGACGCCTTGGACCGGATCGAGACCATCGCGGGCAGGCCCCGGGCGCGCTGGCAGCGCGATCCGGAGGGCATGCGCCAGCGCATCCTGGACGCGGCACTGGCCGAGTTCACCCGGCACGGCTTCGGCGGCGCCCGGATCGACCGCATCGCCGCGGCCGCCGGCGCCAACAAGCGCATGCTGTACTACCATGTCGGCAACAAGGAGACGCTGTACCTGGCGGTGCTGGAGGCGACCTATGCCCGCATCCGCACCGCCGAGCGCGCGCTGAACCTGGAAAGCCTGGCGCCGGACGCCGCGATCGCCCGGCTGGTCGAGTTCACCTGGAGCTACTTCCTGGAGAACCCGGACTTCCTGACGATGCTGAACCAGGAGAACCTGTACCAGGCCCGGCACCTCAAGCAGTCGCCCAATGTCCGCCCCCTGCACTCGCCCTTCGTCGAGATGATCGGCGAGGTGCTGGCCCGCGGCGTCGCCGCCGGCGCGTTCCGGGCCGGGATCGACCCGGTGCAGCTCTACATCTCGATCGCCGGCCTGGCCTATTTCTACGTCTCGAACCGCTGGACGCTGTCCGTCATCTTCGACCGCGACCTGTCCGACCCTCAGGCCCGCGCCGACCGCCTGGCCCATATGACCGACCTTGTGCTGTCGGCGCTGCGGCCGTGAGACGACGGCGGGCAGGTCAGGTCCGCAAAGAAAGATGCGCCGCCGCGCGCTCATGGTCGTCGACCAGCGGATATGCCAGGCCGGCCAGCGCCTTCTCATCCCTGATGAAGACCCTGCGGCCGCGCTTGGTGGCCACTCCTGCCTCATGCAGCCATTTCAGGGTCCGGTTGACGTGCACCGTCGAGATCCCGAGATAGTCTCCCATCTGCATCTGCGTCATGGGCAGCTCGAAGCTCCAGGCATCCGGCTGGATCGTCCCGGACCGCACCAGGCGGGTCCGGGTCTCGTTGAGGAAGAAGGCCAGGCGCTCCTCCGAGGTGCCGCGCCCGAGGCTGACGATCCAGTTGTGAAGCCGGCGCTCCTCCTCGATCACCTGCCAGATGCACCGGGTGGCGACATCGCCGTCCTGATCGAAGGCCTGCCGCAGCTCCTGATAATGGATCTGTTCGAGCACGGCATCGGCCATGACCTGGACCGAGTCCGGATGGGAGGACACGAACATGCTCTTCACGGCGAACAGGTCGCCGGGGAGGAAGATCAGGATGTACTGGCTCCGGCCGTCCGGCAGGTTGCGAATTCGGCCCGCCCAGCCGCTTTGGAGGCGATAGACGTAGTCATGGCCCCTGCCGCCGCGGATCAAGGTCGTTCCGGCCTTCACCGGCCGGGACTGCAGGCCCGGCAGTGCCGCGATCTTCTCTTCGCCGCGGGTCAGCGCCTCCGAGACGTCGTCGCGATGCAGCGCGAATCCGGATGAATCCATGTTCTCGGTCCGACCATGTGGGCAGGACGCGCGCTCACGGACTGCGCCCTCGGACAGTCAACGGGCATGTGCGCGAACTGGATCCGTTTCCAGGGCCGTCGGCCGGACCGCGAACGGCGCACGCCGACGAATCCGGCCGCGGAACCGATGCCGGTCGGATCCCTGTTGGCGCCTCATTGGAAGCCCTGAACGGATGATGGAACAAGGCTTGGGCGATGCGGCATGCCGAACACCAGGTCAGCGGAATTCCGAAGCGCCGTTGAAATGGTCCGAACGATGCTGCAGCATGTACTCGGCGGGCAGATGACGCCGGCGGAGATGGCGGCCTGGCTGCGCTGCGCCGCGCCATGACAAACGACCAGCACCCCATGTCCGACAACGAGAAGAGCGCGATCGCCTGCGCGCTCGTGCTCATGCCGCTGGGCGAGGACATCGAGCTGGACGGGCAGGCGATCGAAGACGCCGTCGACCGCTCGCCGGAAGCCGAGGCGATTGCCAGGTTGATCTGAATCCTACAGCAGTGACGGCCGAGGCTGGTCGTCCGCTCAGTGCGCCGCGACGTGCCGGGACCGCGCCGGCCATTCGGGAGTCCTGGGCCGCAGCGTCGACAAAGCCTGCGAAATGAAGGTGTTCGCATAATCGATCGACGCTTCCGGGTGCCGGCTTCTGAACTCGGCCAGCGCCGCTTCGCAGGCTGTCCATTCATCCAGCCCGGCCCCGCGGCTCTGGCGATAGGCCTCGATCACCAGGATCTCGGTGGACGCTCGTCGACGCCGCATCATCTCGGCTCTCCTTGCCAGGATACGCTGTTCATTGCGCGAGAAGGCTCTTCAGCTGGCTGCGCGCGCGACCCAGGCGGGACCGGATGGTTCCGACCGGAACGTTGAAACGCTCCGCGGCCTCTTCGTACGGGGTCTCGTTGGCCGCCACGAGACGGATCATCTGCTGGTGGTGCCGCGACAGCTTGCGGATGCCGCGCGCGACGTCCCGGACCTCGACCGCGAGAACCTGGTCCGGCTCCGCCGCCCCGTCCCAATCCTCGATGGGCGTCGTCTCCGCGCGTGCCCGCAGGCTGGCGACGCTCGACAGAAAGATCCGGCGCATCATGACGACGAGCCAGGCCGACAGGTTCGTGCCGGGCTGCCACAGGTGGAATTTCCGATAGGCCCGCAACAGCGTTTCCTGCAGCAGATCGTCAGCATCTGTTGCGTTTCGTGTCAGGCTTCGCGCGTATCGGCGCAGCTCGCCGAGCAATGGGGCGACTTGGTCTTCGAAGGCCTGCTTCGGCAGCGAGCTGTCTTGCAGCATCGATTGCTCCATTCGCTGAATTTTCTACCGAAACAACTTGGCTCTGCCCTTGTTCCAACACAAAGTCGTCACATTGATCAATATCGGCGCCGATCCTTTTCAGAAATGCAGATCCTGCCGCACATCGCGCCTCGATCCTAACAAAGGTTAGAACGTTTTTAGTTGATCCAGAGTCCGCGGCCATGAAGATCGTTTGCATCATTTGATGCACTTGCATCCGCAACGACAATGGATCTCTCCGCCACTGCCGTCATCCGAGCGCCGGGCGGACGGCGTCGCCCTGGCACGAACGRCCTCGGACGGGTCATCGGCACTCAGCCGGCCGAACGAGCCGGCGGTCGCGGGTAAACACAATGTTCATTGCGCGGGCGGATCGTTATCGTTCATGCTATGTTCTATGAACAAGGCGCATTCCGACTCCACCCCGCAGCCAGCCGCACCAGAGCCCGACCGGGCCGATGCCGGGCAGGCCGCGCGCATGCTCGACCGGCTGGCCGAGATGGCGATGGAGCGTGCCGAGGCCATGCATGCCGCCTCCCTCGCCGCGATCAAGGCCGGCGACACCGCCGCGGTCAAGGATCTGGAGCTCTCGCTCGACCGCGTCGGCCGCGGCGTCCGCCACGCCCTGGCGC